>NZ_DATCSO010000077.1:0-46525 GCF_036568425.1 Salegentibacter sp.
GTTATACCTTTATTAAACGAAGAACAATCTCTGGTAGAATTATATAATTGGATCGCAAAAGTAATGCGGTCCAATTCCTTTTCTCATGAGATCATCTTTATTGACGATGGTAGCACCGATAATTCCTGGAAGACCATTGAAGCACTTGCTGAAAATGATTCTGACGTAAAAGGTATAAAATTCAATAGAAACTACGGGAAATCCCAGGCCCTGCATGCCGGGTTCCTACGGGCACAGGGAGATGTAGTTATCACTATGGATGCCGATCTCCAGGATAACCCCGAGGAGATTCCGGAGCTTTATCAAATGGTTAAGGAGGGAAATTACGATCTGGTTTCGGGTTGGAAAAAGAAACGCTACGATCACGTTCTTACCAAAAATCTTCCATCAAAACTTTTTAACGCTGCCGCAAGAAAAACTTCGGGAGTTAAACTTCACGACTTTAATTGTGGATTAAAAGCCTATCGCCGGGAGGTTATTAAGAACATAGATGTTTATGGGGAGATGCACCGCTATATTCCTGTTTTGGCTAAAAATTCTGGCTTTTCCAAAATAACAGAAAAGGAAGTAAAACACCAGGCAAGAAAATACGGTACGACCAAATTTGGAGCTGAAAGATTCATCAATGGGTTCTTAGATCTAATAAGCATCTGGTTCCTTTCTAAATTCGGAAGACGTCCAATGCACCTTTTTGGGGCCTTGGGAGTTTTAATGTTCCTTTTTGGTTTCATTGCTGCAGGTTGGATAGGCATCTCTAAACTATGGAAGATGTACCACAACGAGCCCAACATCCTGGTGGCACTTAACCCCTGGTTCTATATCGCTTTAACCGTAATGATAATTGGCTCACAGCTATTCCTTGCCGGCTTTCTAGGAGAATTAATCCTACGTTCCAAAAGGGATAAAGACCGTTATCTTATTAATAAAACCACCCCGAATTTATAATTCTTTTAAAGCATTAATTCTTATTTTTGCTAAGCAAAATAATTAATCATGGCTGAAATTAAACCTGAAATCCTGGCTAAAGCCAAAGACTGGCTCACCGATATATTCGACGAGGACACTAAATCCCGTATCAATGATCTAATAGATAACAATCCCCGTGAGCTGGAAGAAAGCTTTTATAAAAATGCTGCCTTCGGAACTGGTGGAATGAGAGGTATCATGGGCGTTGGTACTAACAGAATCAATAAATACACCCTTGGAAAAAATACCCAGGGCCTTTCAAACTTGCTAAAAACTGAATTCGAGGGGGAAGACCTTAAGGTTGTCATTGCCTATGATTGCCGTAATAATTCTAAAGAATTGGCAAAAATGGTTGCAGAAGTATTTTCGGCTAATGATATTGACGTCTATCTTTTTTCTGAGCTTAGACCCACTCCGGAACTCTCGTTCGCAGTAAAATATCTGGATTGCCATGCCGGCATTGTGCTTACCGCCAGCCATAATCCGCCGGAATACAATGGTTACAAAGTTTACTGGCGGGATGGCGGCCAATTAGTGCCCCCACAGGACGCTAAACTTATAGAGATTATAAATAACCTGGAATATGACGAAGTAAACTTTAAGGCCAGACCAGAATTAATACATAGTATCAATAAGCACGTTGATAAAGCCTTTTTAGACGCTTCAGTTAAAAACGGTAGTTTTGATACTCCGGCTTCAGCAAGAGAAGCTTTAAAGATCGTTTTTACTTCCTTGCACGGAACAGCCTCCACAACCAATCCACAGGTACTGAAAAAAGCCGGATATAAAAATGTCTTTATCGTAGAAGAACAGGCAAAACCAGATGGACAGTTTCCAACGGTAAAGTCTCCAAATCCTGAAGAGCCGGAAGCTCTGGAAATGGCGCTTAAGCTAGCTGATGAAAAAGATGCAGATATCGTAATCGGGACTGATCCCGATGGGGATCGTTTAGGTGTTGCAGTGCGCGATCTAAACGGTAAAATGATTCTCCTTAACGGAAACCAGACAATGCTGGTAATGACCTGGTTCCTGCTGGAGCAACATAAAAAACAGGGGAAATTATCCGATAATTCTTTTGTGGCTTCTACTATTGTTTCAACGCCAATGATAAAGATTATCACTGAAGATTACGGTGCCCAATACCACGAGGTTTTAACCGGATTTAAATGGATCGCAAAACTAATAAAAGAAAATCCGTCCCTCGATTTTATTGGTGGTGGGGAAGAAAGCTTCGGCTATATGGTTGGAGATTTTGTTCGTGATAAAGATGCAGCAACCGCTACCCTACTGGCTTGTGAAATCGCAGCACAAATGAAGGCTAATGGAAGTTCATTTTACGAACAACTTATTAAATTATATACCGAATATGGCTTATACCGCGAAGAATTGATCTCTTTGGTAAAAAAGGGAATTGAGGGCGAAGCCGAGATAAAACAGATGCTTATCGATCTTCGTGAAAATCCATGGAAAGAAATTGACGAAGAAAAAGTTGTTCTAATCGAGGATTACCAGGCTTCCAGTGCTAAAAATTTACAGCATCATACCGAAGAGGACATCAAAATTCCTAAATCTAATGTCCTGATTTACTATACCGAGAATGGGACTAAGATTGCGGCCCGACCAAGCGGTACAGAGCCAAAGATCAAATTTTACATCAGCGTGAATTCTCAATTGGATAGTATAAAAAATTTCGATAAGGAAAATCAGAAACTAGCTGAGAAAATTGAAAGGATCAAAAAAGAACTACAATTAGGCTAATCGCCGATCTATATGAGTTATTTCCGAAAAATTCTTCAGTATGCAATACCTTATAAAAGGTATGCCATATTGAATATTATTTGTAATATTTTTTATGCGGTTTTTAGCACCCTGTCTTTTATCGCACTAATTCCAGTAATCCAGGTTTTGTTTGATAAAACCAAAAGGGTAACGGCAAAACCCGTTTGGGATGGTCTGGGTGGGATAAAAGATTATGTAACCGGATATTTCAATTATCAAGTAACACAGAAAGTGGCCGAAGATGAGATCTCGGCCCTTCTTTTTATTTGCGGGATAGTTGTTCTTTTATTCCTGCTTAAAAATCTTTTTGGTTATCTGGCCGCTTATTTCATCACCTTTTTAAGAAATGGGGTTTTAAGGGATGTTAGGGATGCACTCTATAAAAAGATCCTGGCACTACCCGTCTCCTACTTTTCTGAAAAAAGAAAAGGCGATACTATTTCCCGGATCACAGCCGATGTAAATGAAGTTCAAACTTCCTTTCTATCAATTTTAGAACTCATTGTAAGAGAACCCCTTACAATAATTTTCACCATCATAGCGATGTTGATGATGAGTGCCAAACTCACCATTTTTGTCTTTGTATTCCTACCAATCTCTGGATTTATAATTTCCCTTATAGGTAAAAAATTAAAGCGACAGTCCCATAAAGCCCAGGAGGAAAACGGTTATTTCCTATCGGTAGTAGAAGAAACCCTTAGCAGCCTGAAGATCATAAAAGGTTTTAACGCCGAAGATAAAATGCAGCAAAGATTTCAGGCCTCCACAAACCGCCTGAATCATATTCTTAATAAACTTATCAACCGTCAAAACCTAGCCTCCCCTGCCAGTGAATTTTTAGGGATTTTTGTTATAGTCATCATTCTTTGGTTTGGAGGCCAAATGGTTCTGGTTGAAGGCAGCCTGGATGCGGCAACTTTTATCGCATTTTTAGGTTTAGCCTATAATATTTTAACTCCCGCTAAACAAATTTCAAAGGCCTCTTATTCTGTCAAAAAAGGAAATGCCGCAGCCGAAAGGATTCTGCAGGTGCTGGAAACTCCATCCACGATCACAGATAAACCCAACGCGATTATAAAAGAAGAGTTTGAAGACAATATTAAAATTAACAACATAAGCTTCAGATATGAAGAGGAGAATGTCCTTAAAGATTTTAATTTAAAGGTTAACAAGGGTCAAACCGTTGCCCTGGTTGGGCAATCAGGAAGTGGAAAATCTACAATTGCTAATCTTATCACTCGTTTTTATGACGTTAACCAAGGAAGCATTAGTATAGATGGAATCGATATTAAAGATATGACCAAGAAGTCCTTAAGGCACCTTATGGGGCTGGTTACCCAGGATTCAATTCTTTTTAATGATACGGTTAGAAATAATATTGCTCTCGGCAAAGATGATGCTTCTGATGAAGAGATAATTGATGCGCTTAAAATTGCCAATGCCTGGGAATTTGTAAAACATCTGCCTAAGGGCCTTGAAACAAACATAGGAGATGCTGGAAATAAATTAAGTGGAGGTCAAAAACAAAGACTTTCTATCGCACGGGCGGTACTTAAAAACCCCCCAATTATGATTCTGGACGAAGCGACTTCAGCCCTTGATACAGAAAGCGAAAAGCTTGTACAGAAGGCTCTGGAGAATATGATGAAGAACAGAACATCTATAGTTATTGCCCATCGCCTCTCTACTATCCAAAATGCCGATAAGATCGTGGTGATGCAAAAAGGTGAAATCGTAGAAGAAGGTGAACACCTGGAGCTACTTCAGAAGAAAGGAACTTACCAAAAACTTGTAGAAATGCAGTCTTTCGAGTAATAGTTCTTTGCTAAAGGCGCTGTAAATTCAACTAAATCTTAAAACAAAAAAAATGGATGAAAGTAGGTCTCCATCCATTTTTCAAAAATTATTTTCATCTTGGGGCAAATGAAAATAAAAGATTTAATTCGTTTTTATTGGGGCAAAAAGATTAAATCATTTTGATAATGTAAATATAATTCAAAATAATAAACCAACAAACATTTTTTGCATTTAATCGGTTTTTTTTGCTTTTAAACGATCAGAGTCGCTTTAACAGGCGCTAAAAGACCATATAATATTTTACTTCGGGTAAATTCATCAAAATTTAAAGATTTATATACCTTTAGCCTTTTTTAAATGGGAATCCAACTAAAATCCAAACCCATTGGAAGACTCCGAAAATCTGTTAATACATCGTTTGAAGGAAAAGGCTTCAGCCGAGACCGCCTTTAAAGAGCTCGTTAATCTTTATAAAAAAAGACTTTACTGGCATATCAGGAATATGGTCAAGGATCATGATGACACCCACGATGTGCTCCAGAATACTTTTTTAAAAATCTACAGAAACATCGATCAATTTAAGGGTGAAAGTCAGTTATATTCCTGGATGTACCGTATTGCCACAAATGAAGCACTCACTTTTCTAAACAAAAAAGCTAAACGATCACAGATAAATTCACAGGAATTACAAGACCATTTGATCTCCAAACTGGAAAGCGATGTTTATTTTGAGGGAGACGAGATCCAGTTGAAACTTCAAAAAGCCATCGCAAGCCTGCCCCCAAAACAACAACAGGTGTTTAATATGAAATACTTTGAAGAATTGAAATATCGTGAAATGGCTGAAATTCTTGAAACCAGTGAAGGCGCCCTGAAATCTTCCTACCATATTGCAGTAAAAAAAATTGAAGAGTATCTCAAAAAAAATTAAACCTTTAATGAAATTTGGAGTCTAAAAAATAAATGAAAAAGGATAATTTACCATATCGCAATAACCCGGGGTTTTCAGTTCCTCCAAATTATTTTGAGGAACTGGAAAAGGAAGTATTGGATATGGTTGGAGATTTGGAATCGGAAAAAGTTCTGGAAAATATTGAAGGTTCTGGTTTCAAAGTTCCGGAGAACTATTTTGAAAATTTAGAGATTGACTTTCCAGAAAATGATTCGCATGAGCCTAAAATTATTCCGTTGTTTAAAAAGGAATATTTGTTTTATGCTGCAAGTATAGCAGCTATAATTATTGCGTTGGCAGGCTCGCTTTATATAAATCCGGCTCCCGTAGACACCTGGCAAAACATAGAACTGTCGGTACTTGAGAATTATATAGACGATAATAATATAGACCTTACCACTACAGAAATTTCAGGATTCCTTTTTAATGATGGTATTGTATTGGACAATTCTAATTTTGATGAAGTTAATCCAGAAGCCATGTTGGATTATTTGGAAGAAAATGTAGAAGATCCCACATATATTCTTGAATAAAAAGATTATGAAAAAAATTATAGTTTTATTTCTAATGTTTCCTGCGCTAATGCAAATACAGGCGCAATCTGAAGAGAGGGAAGCTCACCGGGAAAAAATTAAAGCCCTCAAAACCGCCTATATTACTCAGGAACTTAGCTTGAGTACCAAAGTGGCCGAAAAATTCTGGCCGATTTATAATGAATATGAAGACAAAAAAAAGGATTTACATAAACGGGAACACATGAATATGGACCTTAGCAACCCCGAATGTATTAGTGAAGACCAGGCAAATGGAATGCTTAAGGAATACCTTGATATAGAAAAAGAAGAATACGTAATAAAAAAGGAGCTTTTTCAGGAACTCAAGAAAATTATTTCAGCTCAGGATATCATCAAACTTCATAAGCTGGAAGACGAATTCCATAAGAAATTAATTAAGGAATATCGAGCTAAAAAAGATCGGGATAAAACCCAGGATTAATAAACCCAGGATTAATAAAAAACTTAGTTTTTTGGTTAGTTAGTAGTTAGAGCCCCGGTTGAGAAATCTTCCGGGGTTTTTATAATTATTATTTGAAAAGAAGGCGTGATATTCTGCCTTTCCCGGTGGCATAAGCAGTAGAATCATTAAGAAACCTCAGCGTAAAAAAGCTTTCTTCTGAAAGCTGTTCCCAGTTTTTGCCTCCATCAGCAGAAAAAGAAATTCCAGTAAATCCTGTAGCAACAATATTTTTTCCATTACTATTAGGCACAAATCTAACACTGCTTTTATAGCCCGGCTCCTCAGCTTTGGCAATCAATTTCCAGGTTTTACCCCCATCGCTGGTAATTGCTTTATTCGCTGAATTATCATCAGGTTTAGTATAATCACCACCTATGATAATCCCATTATCTTCATCATAAAAATCAATGCTATACCCACCTGTGGTTTCGCTTCCCTGAATTAGCGGTGTATCAAATACGTCCCAGGTTTTTCCTTTATCTGGAGAATAGAATACTCTCGACTTCTTCCCTCCTGAAAGTACCCAGGTATTATCATCAACCACAGCAATATTAGAATTACTTGCGGCGAAAGCGGCTTCCCCTTCTGTAGTTTCTGGTAACAAACTACAGTCTAATTTCTCCCAGCTCTTTCCCCCATTCCGGGTAATAATCATAGACAAACAATTTTCTGTTGGATCCCCTATGGCTATACCTTCCAGGTCATTCCAAAAAGTCATTGAATCATAAAAAACCTTTTCACCTTCTTCGCGGTAAACAAGTTCCATTTGGCCAGAATCTCCTGTTTTATAAAGCAAAGCGGGATTGCCTACACTTAACACAAAGACATCATTACTTGTACTGGCCACTGCCCTGAATTCAGGGATATAGTCACCATAGCTTATTACTCCGGTTTTCATTTCTCCTGTTTGATTGTTATAAAGTCCGAAAGTTCCTTTATTTGCCGCAAAAGCAAGATTATTTCCAATGATCTCTACTGCGCGAATACTAAGTGAATCATCCTCAAAAATATTTTCTATTACAACACTGCTGAATTCTTTCTTTTCAGGTTTCCTTGCCTCAGAAGTCTCAGTATTTTCAGATTTGTCAGATTTACAGGAAAAGCTTAGCAATAGAACAAGAAAAAGTATTTTTTTCATTTCGAAATAATTTCAGATTTATTTGCCCATACGGGATTTTGACCAAAGATAAATTTTTCTGAAGATAAACTGCCACAGCACAAGCAATCCGGAAATCTAAAATTGAGTTAATATTAGAACTAAAACCTGGGATTTTAAGAATCTCGATTATCGGGTAAAAAAACCTACCTTTGCAGCCTCAAAATTTGATTATGCGTTTACACAGGAATTTGGTTTTTGCAACCCTTGATGCCCTTTCAGAAATCTTCAACGAAGGAGCTTATGCCGATAAAGTGATAGAGAAAACCTTAAAACGCGATAAACGCTGGGGTGCACGTGACCGTAGTTTTATTGCTGAAACTACTTACGACATCGTGAGATGGAAAAGGCTTTATGCCGAAATCGCCGAAGTTAAGGAGCCGTTTGACCGGGAAAATCTGTTTCGTATTTTTACCGTTTGGGCAACCCTTCGCGGAATAAAATTGCCAGATTGGCCACAATTTGAAGGTACTCCTACCAGAAGGATTAAAGGGAAATTTGACAGCCTGAGTAAAATTAGAAAAATGCGGGAATCTATCCCGGATTGGCTGGATGAAACCGGAGTAGCCGAGCTCGGCGAAGAAACCTGGGAAAAAGAAATCGGTGCATTAAACAAACAGGCGCCAGTACTGCTAAGGGTAAATACCCTCAAGACCACTCCCGAAAAACTCCAGCAGATATTAAAAGAAGAAGAAATTATTACTTATAAAGTAAAAGGATATCCGGAAGCCTTACAATTAGAAGAGCGGGCAAATGTCTTCAGAACCCAGGCATTTAAGAATGGTTTATTTGAGGTTCAGGATGCCTCTTCCCAAATGGTCGCTCATTTTCTGGAAGTAGAACCCGGAATGCGCGTGGTAGATACATGTGCGGGTGCTGGTGGAAAAAGCCTTCACCTGGCCGCCCTGATGGAAAATAAGGGTCAGATAATCGCAACCGATATCTATGGAAACAAACTTAAGGAACTTAAACGCCGCGCAAAACGAGCTGGTGCCCATAATATTGAAACCAGAGCGATAGACACTACTAAAGTGGTAAAGAAACTTTACAACACAGCCGATAGAGTCCTGATCGACGCTCCTTGCAGCGGACTGGGGGTACTAAGCAGAAACCCTGACGCCAAATGGAAATTACAACCAGAGTTTATCGATAATATTAAAAAGACCCAGGCTGAAATTATTGCCAAATACTCTAAAATGCTAAAACCGGGAGGAAAAATGGTCTATGCTACCTGCTCTATTCTCCCTTCTGAGAATCAACAGCAGGTTGAATTTTTCCTTGCTTCAGATGAAGGTAAAGAATTTAAGCTTATCAGAGACCAGAAGCTTCTTTCTTCAGAAACGGGCTTTGACGGGTTCTACATGGCCTTGTTGGAAAAGAAGGAATAAACTCGGTTTTTTCGTGCTTTTATGCATCCAGGGGAAAAATCCTTGGGTGATTCTACCCGTTTTTTGAAAAGTATTTCTTTTTCATTTTGGAATTTTTAATTTCAGAATCTTAAACCAGCGCGCTGCTGGACCCAAAAATGACCGCAACCAGAAGTATATTTTTGAGCATGTGTTTAATGTCAAATTAGGGTTAAAATTATAAACAAATGAAAAAACTACTTCTTCCCTTTCTCCTCTTATTATTCTCATGTGCAGATGAAGATCCTGCCCTGGAATTCCCTTTAGAAGCTGAAGAAAAATTTCCTTCAGAAATTTTCTTTTCCGAATATATTGAGGGTAGTTCCTTCAACAAAGCTCTGGAGATTATTAACCTTACCGGCAATACTATCAACCTCGAAGCCGAAGCATATTCCCTTAAAAAACAACAAAACGGTAGTGGCGAATGGATGAGTGAGCTTAAACTCACTGGAGAAATTGCCCATAATGATGTCTTTGTAATTTCCAATGAATCGGCTAATCTTCCTGAATTAATCGAAAATGCCGATCAACTCAAAACCGGTTCTCCACTTGATTTTAACGGAAATGATCCTATCGGGCTTTTCAAAAACGGAGATTTAATCGATGTAATTGGTGAAATTAATAATGCTGATGATTTTGGGAAGGACCAAACTTTGAGAAGAAAAAAATCTATTGCCGCCCCTTCCAAAACCTTTAATAATCAAGACTGGGAAATGCTGGAACTGAATACTACCGATGATTTAGGGAAATATTAATTATCAGGATTTAAAGCTTTGTATTGGCTGCTAAAAATCACAATAATTGACAGTATGTATTCTCCTGAAAAAACCTAAATTTGTGCTTTCTCAAACAACACAAAACAACCTGGAATGATCCTTTTCTTCGGAACCCAATCTGCCAAGGTTTATGCGGTAGAAACGCATACTACCCTTTCGGCGCAAGACATCACTAAATTAAACTGGCTTTTCGGAAATACTCAAGAACTCAACAAATCTGCTCTGGCAGATTTTTTTGTTGGGCCCCGTGCCGCCATGATTACCCCCTGGAGTACCAATGCCGTTGAGATTACCCAGAACATGGGAATTAAAGGCATAATACGCATCGAGGAGTTTATGAAAGTGGATAAGAATTTTCATGATTTCGATCCCATGCTTACCCAGAAATATGAAAAACTGGATCAGGATATTTTCGATATTCATATTAAGCCTGAGCCTATCATGGAAATCGAAAATATAGAGACTTATAACCAAAAAGAAGGCCTGTCTTTAAATCCGGAAGAGGTTACTTACCTTGAAAATCTTTCTGAAAAACTGGGAAGAAAACTCACCGATTCAGAGGTTTTTGGGTTCTCTCAGGTTAATTCAGAACATTGTCGTCATAAGATCTTTAATGGAACTTTTGTTATCGATGGACAGGAAAAACCTGTTTCACTATTTAAAATGATTAGGCAAACTTCCCAGGAAAATCCAAATGATATTGTTTCAGCATATAAAGATAATGTGGCTTTTGTAAAAGGTCCGCGCGTACAGCAATTTGCACCAAAAAAACCTGATGTCCCCGATTATTATGAAAACAAAGATTTCGATTCAGTAATATCGATAAAAGCCGAAACCCATAACTTCCCAACTACGGTAGAACCCTTTAACGGTGCTGCTACCGGGAGTGGCGGAGAAATACGTGACAGGCTGGCCGGTGGAAAAGGTTCCTTACCCCTGGCAGGAACCGCCGTTTATATGACTTCTTATTCCAGAATGGAACAAGATCGCACCTGGGAAAATGGAATGCCTGAACGGGAATGGCTTTACCAAACCCCTATGGATATTTTGATAAAGGCATCCAATGGTGCTTCAGATTTCGGAAATAAATTCGGCCAACCGCTTATTTCAGGATCTGTGCTTACCTTCGAACATGCCGAGCATAACCGAAGACTGGGCTACGATAAAGTAATTATGCTTGCCGGAGGTGTTGGCTACGGAAAAGCCGACCAGGCGCAGAAGGACGTTCCGAAGAAAGGAGATAAAATTGTTGTGCTAGGTGGTGAAAATTACCGCATTGGGATGGGCGGTGCTGCCGTTTCTTCTGCCGATACCGGAGAATTTGGGAGCGGGATCGAATTAAACGCTATTCAAAGAGCTAACCCGGAAATGCAAAAACGTGCTGCCAACGCGGTTCGCGGAATGGTAGAACATGAAGAAAACCCAATTGTTTCCATTCATGACCACGGTGCCGGTGGACATTTGAATTGCTTAAGCGAATTGGTGGAAGAAACCGGTGGGAAAATAGATCTTGATGCTTTACCTGTTGGAGATCCTACTCTTTCAGCAAAAGAGATTATAGGAAACGAATCCCAGGAACGTATGGGACTGGTGATTGGTGAGAGCAAACTCGAAATCCTCAAACGAGTAGCCGATCGTGAGCGCTCCCCAATGTATGAGGTAGGAGAGGTAACCGATGATCATAAATTCACTTTTGAAGGAAAAAAATCAGGACAAAAACCGATGGACCTTGAACTGGGAGATATGTTCGGGAGTTCCCCAAAAACGGTTATGACCGATAAAACCATTAAAAGGGAATATGAGGAAGTACAATATTCAACCGATAAAATTTATAAATATTTAGAACAGGTGCTTCAACTTGAAGCAGTAGCTTGTAAAGATTGGCTTACCAACAAGGTGGATCGATGTGTTTCAGGACGCGTGGCCAAACAGCAAACTGCCGGCCCTTTACAACTTCCGCTAAACAATTGCGGAGTGATGGCCCTGGATTACAATGGAAAAGAAGGAGTTGCCACCTCTATTGGCCACTCCCCTGTTTCTGCTCTGGTTGATCCGGTGGCAGGTTCAAAAAATTCAATCGCGGAAGCACTATCCAATATCGTTTGGGCCCCGTTGGAAAAAGGCCTAAAATCCATTTCACTTTCTGCAAACTGGATGTGGCCCTGTAATAATGAAGGTGAAGATGCGAGACTATACGAGGCCGTAAAAGGAGTTTCGGATTTTGCGATCTCCCTTGGCATTAATGTTCCAACAGGGAAAGATTCGCTTTCTATGAAGCAAAAGTATAAGGATGGCGAGGTTATTTCCCCAGGAACTGTAATTATTTCGGCTGCCGGTCACTGTGACGATATCAGCAAAACTGTGGAACCGGTTTTACAGAGAAACGGCGGAGATATTTATTACCTCAATTTATCCCAGGATTCTTTTAAACTTGGCGGCTCTTCTTTCGCGCAGATCCTGAATAAGGTGGGCAATGAAGTTCCTACTATAAAAAATGATAAAAAATTCGCCGAGGCTTTTGATGCGATTCAGCAACTGGTAAAAGATGAGCAAATTCTTGCCGGGCATGATGTGGCTTCAGGAGGATTGATCACGAGTCTTCTGGAAATGTGCTTTGCCGATGTAGATCTCGCTGCGAGTTTTGATCTTTCGCCTTTAAATGAAAAGGATTCAATTAAATTACTATTCAATGAAAACTGCGGAATTGTTTTTCAGGCTAAAGATGCTTCCGCAGAGGATATTCTCAAAGAGAAGAACATCGAATTCTTCAAAATTGGAAAAGTCGTGGAAGGAGATAGGGTTTCAATCCAAAACGGAAAAGAAAAACTAAGCTTAAATATCCCCGAATTAAGAGATCTATGGTATAAAACCTCATTCCTTCTTGATAGGAAACAAAGTGGAATAGATAAAGCCACAGAGCGTTTTAACAACTATAAAGAACAGCCGCTGGAATTTAAATTTCCGAAGAATTTCGACGGCAAACTCCCCTCCTCTAAAGAGACCAGAATAAAAGCGGCCATCCTTAGGGAAAAAGGTTCAAATTCGGAACGTGAAATGGCACGGGCCATGTATCTGGCCGGTTTCGATGTGAAAGATGTGCATATGACCGATTTGATCTCAGGAAGGGAAAATCTAGAGGATATACAGTTTATCGCTGCGGTGGGAGGTTTCTCTAATTCAGATGTACTGGGAAGTGCAAAAGGCTGGGCTGGAGCTTTCCTTTATAATGAAAAAGCCAAAGAAACCCTGGATAATTTCTTCAGAAGAAAAGATACTTTGTCACTGGGTGTTTGTAATGGCTGCCAGCTATTCATCGAATTAGGATTGATTAATTCTGAACATGACCAAAAGCCAA
This sequence comes from Salegentibacter sp., assembly GCF_036568425.1. GTDB lineage: Bacteria > Bacteroidota > Bacteroidia > Flavobacteriales > Flavobacteriaceae > Salegentibacter. The sequence continues at coordinate 13,205 of NZ_DATCSO010000077.1, forward strand.
AGATGCTGCATAACGAATCTCATAAGTTTGAATGTAACTTTACTTCCGTAGAAATTCAGGAAAACAACTCGGTGATGCTCTCTAGTCTTGCCGGAAGTAAACTAGGGATTTGGGCTGCTCACGGGGAAGGTAAATTCAGTTTCCCTTACGAAGAAGAGCAATATGATATTCCTGCGAAATATGGTTATGAAGGTTATCCTGCAAATCCAAATGGATCGCATTACAATGCTGCTATGCTAACCGACAAGACAGGAAGACACCTGGTTATGATGCCTCACCTGGAGCGTTCTACTTTCCCATGGAACTGGGCGCATTACCCAGAGGGGAGGAAAGATGAGGTCTCTCCATGGCTCGAAGCTTTCGTGAATGCCAGAAAGTGGCTCGAGAAAAATTAATTGTTTTTTTGCACAAACCCCGTAAAAAGTCTTTACGGGGTTTATTATTTCAATAAACTTCAATAGGTTGATTTTAAAAACTTTATAAACTTTTAACTAAATATTAGTAAAGTTTAAAATCATTTTAATCAGTCCTTTTTCAATATTTTTTTCGCATACTTACTAATATATCTATGCTTATTTTAAAAAATCAATTTGAAATAGCTTGCAATTTTCCTATTTTGCAAGGGATTTATTAATACCACACAAATGAACCAACCGAAAAGACTTTTTGACTTTCCTTATTATCAGCTGGAAAATTTTCCTTTAGAAAAATCCCTGGTAACAAAATACGACGGACAGTGGGAGTCCCTTTCAACCAAACAATACATAGACCAGGCAAATCAAATTAGTCGTGGTTTACTCAGGATGGGAGTTTTACCCAATGAAAAAATTGCAATAATCTCTACCACAAACCGAACTGAATGGAACGTACTGGACATAGGTATTCTTCAGCTTGGAGCTCAAAACGTACCTATCTATCCTACAATTTCTGAAGAAGACTATGAATATGTACTCAACCATAGCGAGGCTACTTATTGTTTCGTGTCAGATACTGAAGTTCTTGAAAAGGTAAATTCTATACGGGCAAATACCGGGCTTAAGGAAGTTTATAGTTTTAACGAGATTTCAGGATGTAAAAACTGGAAAGAAGTTCTTGAACTGGGTGAAGATAAAAGTAATCAGGAAGAGGTGGAAAAACTAATGAAAGCTGTTAAGCCCGATGATCTGGCTACCCTCATATATACTTCCGGTACTACCGGAAGACCAAAAGGTGTTATGCTTTCTCATAAAAATATCACAAGTAATGTTTTGGGCAGTGCGACTCGTGTCCCCTTCGAGGTTGGAACTTATGTATCCCTGAGTTTTCTTCCTGTATGTCATATTTTTGAAAGAATGATTCTTTATCTATATCAGTACTATTCAGTTTCTATTCACTTTGCAGAATCTATAGAGAAGATTAGCGACAACCTGAAGGAGGTTGAACCTCATGTAATATCTGCTGTTCCCCGGGTACTGGAGAAAGTTTATGACAAAATAATCGCCAAAGGTTCTACCGTAGGAGGAATCAAACAAAAACTTTTCTTCTGGGCTGTAGAACTTGGGTTGGAATATGAACCTTATGAGGCCAACGGATGGTGGTATGAAACGCGCCTTAAACTGGCCAGAAAATTGATTTTCTCTAAATGGAAAGAAGGTTTAGGCGGTAATATTGAGCTCGTCGTTTCGGGATCGGCAGCTTTACAACCAAGATTGGCACGTGTATTTGCCGCTGCAGGAATTCCGGTTATGGAAGGTTACGGGCTAACAGAGACCTCGCCGGTAATTGCGGTAAACGATCAGCGTGACTATAACTTCCGGATTGGTACCGTTGGTAAACCATTAGAGAATGTGGAGGTGAAAATCGCAGAAGATGGAGAAATTCTTTGCAAAGGTCCCAATGTTATGTTAGGCTATTACAAAGACCCCGAAAAAACCAAAGAAGTAATAAACGATGATAATTTCTTTCATACCGGAGATATTGGAGAGTTGGATAAAGATGGATTCCTTAAAATAACCGATCGTAAGAAAGAAATGTTCAAAACCTCCGGTGGTAAATATGTTGCTCCGCAAATTCTTGAAAATGTCATGAAGCAATCACGCTTTATCGAGCAGATTATGGTAATTGGGGATGGTGAAAAGATGCCTGCCGCCTTAATTCAACCTAACTTTGAATTCATTCAGGAATGGGCTAAAAGGAAAAAGATTGATCTTGGAGATGGCTCCCATAAGACTATCGCAGAGAATGACCGCGTGAAAAATAGAATTATGGAAGAAGTAGACTTCTATAACCAGAAATTTGGAAAATGGGAAAGGGTAAAGGTCATTGAACTCACTCCAGAGGTCTGGGGAATAGACGAAGGTCACCTCACTCCTACTATGAAATTAAAACGTAGAAATATCAAGGAAATTTATATCGATAAATTCAACAAGATTTATGGTTATGATTAATTGACATGGCTTTTACTAAATTACAGTTAAAACTCTCCCTACAAGGAGAGTTTTTTTATGTAATTCCTTTAAATTTAAGGTTACTCACTTCTACCTTTCAATTTTCATTCAATTTGTTATGCGTGCATAATATTTTTTTCTTAACTTTGGGAATCAAGTATCAAAAATGAAGGAAAAAACGATAGATTATGTTTTACGTGCCACCTGGATGGCAGTTTCAAAGATGTATAATGAAGAAGCCGGAAAGGCCGGTAGTACAATGGCCACCGGTTTTGCTCTTTTAAGCATCGACCCTGAATCCGGCACACCTTCTACTTCACTTGGACCCAAAATGGGAATGGAGGCAACCAGTTTATCCAGGATACTAAAGACCATGGAAGACAAGGGACTTATTATAAGGCGTAAGAACCCCAAAGACGGGAGAAGTGTTCTTATTCATTTGACCGATTTTGGTAAGGAGATGCGTGAATACTCCAAAAAAGTAGTGTTAAGGTTTGATGAGGCTGTAAAAGATTCGGTCTCTGAAGAAGACCTAAAAACCTTTATTGAAGTTGCCAATACCATTATGGACCTTATTTCAGAAAAAAAGATCTATAAAGAAGAAGTTAAACTAAAGCATTAATAAAGATTTTATTAGCTGCGAATAGCTGAACCATTAAAAAAAGAAACGAAAACCTTATAGTAAAATTTGACTAACAACATGAAAAGAAGAATCAATAAAGTGGCCGTAATAGGCTCCGGAATTATGGGGAGCGGTATTGCCTGTCACTTTGCCAATATTGGCGTAGAAGTGCTCCTGCTGGATATCGTACCCCGGGAACTGAATGATAAAGAAAAGAAAAAAGGTCTCACTCTCGAGGATAAGGAAGTTAGAAACCGAATTGTTAACGAGTCTTTGCAAAGTGCTCTAAAATCTAAACCTTCTCCGATCTATCACAAAAAATTTGCTAAGCGTATCCAAACAGGAAACCTGGAAGATGATTTATCTAAAGTTTCAGAAGCAGATTGGATCATAGAAGTGGTAGTGGAACGTCTGGACATTAAAAAGAAGGTTTTTGATGACCTGGAAAAACACCGCAAACCTGGAACTCTTATTACCTCAAATACATCAGGAATTCCAATTCAACAGATGAATGAAGGCCGTAGCGATGATTTTAAAAAGCATTTTTGCGGAACACATTTCTTTAACCCACCCCGTTATCTGAGATTATTTGAAATTATTCCTGGACCAGATACTTCAGAAGAGGTGCTTGACTTCCTTAATGAATATGGAGAAAAATTCCTCGGAAAGAAATCGGTGGTAGCCAAAGACACCCCGGCATTTATTGGAAACCGGGTTGGGATTTTCAGTATTATGAGCCTTTTTCATATGGTGAAAGATATGGGAATGAGCATTGAGGAAATCGATAAACTTACTGGTCCCGTAATTGGTCGCCAAAAATCTGCCACCTTTAGAACAGTTGACGTGGTAGGACTGGATACGCTGGTACACGTAGCCAACGGACTTCACAAAGGAGTACCAGACGATGAAGAACATGAACTTTTTGCTCTTCCGGATTTTATCCAAACAATGGTGGACAACGAATGGTTCGGCAGTAAAAGCGGACAAGGCTTTTACAAAAAAATAAAAAATGAAGATGGTTCCAGCACCATAAAATCATTGGACCTGGACTCTTTAGAATATCGCGACCAGAAGAAGGCTTCTTTTGCTACTCTGGAAGAAACCAAAAGCATAGACAATGTAGAGGATCGTTTTGAGGTTTTAATCAACGGGAAAGATAAGGCCGGGGAATTTTACCGAAAAAGCTTCGGGGCACTTTTCGCCTATGTTTCCCATCGAATTCCGGAGATAACCGACGAACTTTATAAAATTGATGACGCGATGAAGGCCGGTTTCGGCTGGGAACACGGTCCCTTCCAGATCTGGGATGCCGTTGGCGTAAAAAAAGGAATCGAACTTATTGAAGCTGAAGGCAAAAAACCTGCCGCCTGGGTAAATGAAATGCTTGAAAACGGCAAGGAATCATTCTATACCGTTAAGGAAGGCAATACCTATTTCTACGATATTCCAAAAAAGGAACATGTAAAAATACCAGGGCAGGATTCTTTTATCATTCTGGACAACATCAGGGAATCCAAAGAGGTATTCAAAAACAGCGGAGTGGTGGTTGAAGATCTTGGCGATGGTATCCTGAATGTAGAATTCCGAAGTAAAATGAACGCAATTGGAGGTGATGTGCTGGACGGAATCAATAAAGCCATAGATATTGCTGAAAAAGATTACCAGGGCTTGGTAGTTGCCAACAATGGAAAAAATTTCTCTGTTGGGGCTAATATTGGAATGATCTTCATGATGGCCGTGGAACAGGAATATGAAGAGTTGAATATGGCGATTAAATATTTCCAGGATACGATGATGCGGATGCGCTACTCCTCTATTCCAACCGTTGCTGCACCTCACGCAATGACCCTTGGTGGTGGATGCGAGCTTTCTCTTCACGCCGATAAAGTTGTGGCAGCTGCCGAAACCTACATTGGTTTAGTTGAATTTGGTGTTGGGGTAATTCCCGGAGGCGGTGGTTCAAAGGAAATGACCGTTCGTGCTGCTGATACTTTTGAAAAAGACGATGTTGAATTAAACCGATTAAGAGAACACTTCTTAACCATTGGAATGGCAAAGGTTTCTACATCGGCTCATGAAGCTTACGACCTTAATATCCTTCAAAAAGGAAAAGATATAGTAGTGGTGAATCCCGACAGGCAATTGGCAATCGCTAAAAAACACGCCCTGTTAATGGCTGAAAACGGTTACACCAAACCCATTCACCGTACAGATATAAAAGTTCTGGGGAAACAGGCTTTAGGAGCTTTCTTAGTAGGTACCGACCAGATGAATGCTGGTAATTACATTAGCGACCACGATAAGAAGATCGCCAACAAACTGGCCTATGTGATGGCCGGTGGAGACCTTTCTGAACCGCAAATGGTAAGTGAACAGTATCTACTTGACCTGGAAAGGGAAGCGTTCCTTTCATTGACCGGAGAGCGCAAAACTCTGGAAAGACTTCAGCATATGTTGAAAAAAGGGAAGCCGCTAAGAAATTAATCGTATAGAGTATAATGTAGGTTGAAAAAAAATGACTTTCAATTTACAACCTACATTATAACCAGGAATTTCAATATCCATTATACAAAATACAAAATAAAATGAGTAAAACAGCATACATAGTAAAAGCATACAGAACAGCCGTGGGGAAAGCTCCCCGCGGAGTGTTCAGATTTAAGCGGCCTGATGATCTGGCAGCTGAGACTATTGAATATATGATGAAACAATTGCCAGATTTCGACAAAACCCGAATCGATGATGTAATTGTTGGAAATGCAATGCCTGAAGCCGAACAAGGTTTAAACGTAGGCCGTCTGATCTCATTAATGAGTCTCGATACCGATAAAGTACCGGGGATGACGGTAAACCGGTATTGTGCTTCAGGTCTGGAAACAATCGCGATAGCCTCTGCCAAAATCCAAAGCGGCATGGCCGACTGCATTATTGCCGGTGGTGCCGAAAGTATGAGCTACATTCCAATGGGAGGCTACAAACCAGTCCCTAATTACAAAGTTGCCAAAGAAGGGAATGAAGATTATTACTGGGGAATGGGCCTTACTGCAGAAGCAGTAGCTAACAAATACAAGGTTTCCCGGGAAGATCAGGATGAATTCGCTTTTAATTCACACCAAAAAGCTCTGAAAGCTCAAGGAGAAAACCGATTCCAGGATCAAATAGTACCTATTAATGTTGATGAAACCTTTGTAGGAAAAGACGGAAAAAAACAAACTAAATCTTATACAGTTACTAAGGATGAAGGTCCGAGAGCCGATACATCCAAGGAAGTTTTAGGAAAACTTAGACCGGTTTTTGCCGAAGGCGGTAGCGTAACCGCGGGTAACTCTTCACAAATGAGCGATGGAGCTGCTTTTGTGATGGTTATGAGTGAAGAAATGGTAAAGGAATTCAACCTGGAACCAATAGCCCGGCTGGTAAGTTATACTCCTGTTGGGGTTCCCCCAAGAATTATGGGAATTGGGCCGGTAGAAGCTATCCCAAAAGCCTTAAAACAAGCCGGATTAAAGCAAGATGATATGCAACTCATCGAACTAAATGAAGCTTTTGCATCACAATCCCTGGCGGTAATCAGGGAATTAGGATTAGATCCTGACAAGGTCAACCCAAATGGAGGTGCAATTTCCATGGGCCATCCATTGGGTTGTACCGGAGCAAAACTTTCGGTGCAGATCTTCGATGAAATGCGTAAACGCGATTTAAAAGATAAATACGCTATGGTTACAATGTGCGTTGGTACCGGACAAGGGGCAGCAGGAGTTTATGAGTTTTTTAATTAGTTTCAAGAAAATATTTCAGAATAAAAATTAAAGAATGTGAATTGAAAATCTGGTTAACATTAAAATGATTGCATGGCACCTGGTTTAAAATTCAAGAACAATAAATAAAATAACAATACAACAATGGAAACAGAAAATAAAAAAGAACTTTTGCGCGGTGGGCAATTTCTGGTTAAGGAGACCAAAGCGGAAGACATATTTACCCCGGAAGATTTTACCGAGGAACAAAAAATGATGCGTGATTCGGTGAAAGAATTTGTAGATCGTGAGATCTGGCCGAAGAAAGAAGAGTTCGAAAAGAAAAATTATGCGCTTACCGAAGAAGTAATGCAAAAAGCCGGAGAACTTGGCTTTCTTGGCGTAGCGATCCCTGAAGAATATGACGGACTTGGAATGGGCTTCGTATCAACCATGTTGGTTTGTGATTATATTTCAGGGGCTACCGGTTCTATTGCTACAGCTTTTGGAGCACACACCGGGATTGGTACCTTGCCCATCCTGCTGTATGGAACAGAAGAACAACGAAAAAAATATGTTCCGAAGTTATCTACCGGAGAATGGTTTGGTGCCTATTGTTTAACTGAACCAGATGCAGGTAGTGACGCTAATTCGGGAAAAACAAAAGCTGAGCTTACCGAAGACGGAAAGCATTACAAGATAAACGGTCAAAAAATGTGGATCTCCAATGCGGGCTTTGCAGATATCTTTATAGTTTTTGCTCGAATTGAGGATGATAAATACATCACAGGTTTCATAGTAGAATACGACAAGGAGAATCCCAACGGCATCACCTTTGGAGAAGAAGAAAAGAAGCTTGGAATCCACTCCTCCTCTACCAGGCAGGTATTTTTCAATGATACTTTGGTACCTGTGGAAAACATGCTTTCTGAAAGAGGAAACGGCTTTAAAATTGCGATGAACGCCTTGAATGTTGGTCGAATTAAACTTGCCAGTGCAACTTTAGATGCACAGCGCCGTGTTACTGATGTGGCTGTTAAGTATGCAAATGACCGAGTTCAGTTTAAAACTCCTATTGCGAAATTTGGTGCGATAAAATCTAAATTGGCTGAGATGGCCACTTCTACCTGGGTTGGGGAGGCTGCGAGCTACAGGGCCGCAAAGATGATTGAAGACAGGATAGGCATACGCATGGAAAACGGCGAATCTCATGCCGATGCCGAATTAAAAACTTTTGAAGAGTACGCTATAGAATGTTCTATCCTTAAGGTGGCTTGTTCAGAAGATATTCAGAATTGCAGCGATGAAGGTATACAAATCTTCGGGGGTATGGGCTTCTCTGCCGATACACCGATGGAATCTGCGTGGAGAGATGCCAGAATCGCAAGGATCTACGAAGGTACCAATGAGATCAACCGCATGTTGGCCGTGGGAATGCTGATTAAAAAAGCGATGAAAGGCCACGTAGACCTGCTTGGACCTGCCCAGGCTGTAGGTGATGAACTCACCGGCATCCCTTCTATGGACAAACCCGATTATTCAGAATTGTTTGCAGAGGAAAAGGAAATGATCAAGAAAATGAAAAAAGTATTCCTTATGGTTGCCGGAAGTGCTGTTCAGAAATTTGGACAGGAACTCGAAGAGCATCAACAATTGCTATTAGCAGCTTCCGATATTCTAATCGAAACTTATATGGCCGAATCGGGAATACTAAGAGCAGAGAAAAATGCAAAACGCTTTGGAGAAGATCAACAAAAAGAACAAATCCAAATGGCCAAACTTTATCTATACCATGCCGTAGATACGGTTAGCCAGAAAGCCAAAGAAGGTATTGCCTCTTTCGCAGAAGGAGATGAACAGCGTATGATGCTTATGGGCCTTAAACGCTTCACCAAATATGAAAATATGCCCAATATTGTGGAGCTTAGAAATAGCATCGCAGAAAAACTGACTTCAGAAAATAAGTATATGTTCTAAATTTCAATTAAATCTGTTTTAAAAAGGCCGTCAAATTTAGACGGTCTTTTTTTTATTGCTTATTTTTAAAGTTTATGCTGATTATGGTTTCGGGGATTTTCAAAAATATCGTATGAGCAACAGTCTAAGATTAATATGCATTTTTCTTTTTAGTTTTTTAATTCAGGAAACTTCTGTTTATGCCTTTCAGCAGCAGGATTCTACTGCTGCAGAGATCGAACTTCCTACAGAAGAGAAAATAGATGAAACCGAATCATCCAATTACATACCCAATAGTCTTGAAGAATACAACGAGGCCTATTTTGCTTTAACCCGGCTGAATAATCCCCTGGGGTTCCCGCCCAATAAATTCAATTTACAAACTCCACAGGCCACTCTGGAGCATTTTGTAATTAGCTGTCGCAATCAAAATTTTAATGATGCTGCCCATGCTTTGAACCTCAATTTAATGCCAAATACCATTAACATTAAGGAGGCTGAAGATTTGGCTCAAAAGCTTTATTATGTACTTGATCAACGGGTAGACATAAATTGGGATGCGTTACCAGACAGGCCAGATGGGCAAATAGATTTAAGAACAACCACCAATCAGGCGGTTGCCGGGCAGCCACGAAGAAGTATTGTTTTTGGTGAACTCCAAATTGATAACCGTGATATTATATTTAGGCTGCAAAGAGTTAAGTATAAGAATTACGGTGCGATTTGGTTAATATCGTCTAACACAGTAGAGAATACTGAAGAACTTTACCAGATTTTTGGCCCCACATTTTTAGACAGGAATATGCCAAGATGGTCCCAGGCTAAAATAGGCAGAGTCCCTCTATGGAAACCTGTGCTTACTATTTTATTAATCCTCATTTCATATTTACTTGGGCGTCTGGTTATTCTTTTAATTAGAAAAATTGCCAAATCCTTTGATAAACCGTTAATCCTGGATCTATCGAAAAGGCTGGGAGTACCTGCGGCAATGGCAGCAGGAGTCTTATTCTTCTATATAACCTTAAACAACCTCATCTCCTATTCAGGAATGTTTTCCAGTACCATTTATGCTATCTTACTGGCGGTTGTAATTGCTTCAGGAACCTGGTTCTTTATGCGCATTATTGACTTCTTTATGCGATATGTAGCCGAAAACAAAATAGGAGATGTAACTTCTGAAGACAGCCATGAAGCCAGACAGCTTTTTACCTATTTCTCGGTAGCCAGAAGAATTTTAACTTTTACTGTAGTGATTATAGGTACCTCTATAATTCTATCTCAATTCAGATCTATGGAGAAGCTTGGGGTTTCTATGTTAGCTTCTGCAGGCCTTGCTACGATCATTCTGGGGATTGCGGCCCAAAGCACCCTTGGAAATATTATCGCGGGAATACAGATAGCGATCACAAAGCCCGCAAGAATTGGGGATACCGTAATAATAGAAGATCGCTGGGGATATGTTGAGGATATTAGGTTTACCTATATGGTGGTACGAACCTGGGATCTTAAAAGACTTATCGTTCCATTAAAAACAGTAATCTCTGAAACCTTTGAAAACCTTTCTATTACCAGTCCGCACCAATTAAATGAAATTGAACTTTTTGTAGATTACAGAGTAGATGTCGAAAAGCTGAGAAAGAAATTTAAAGAGCTTCTTGAAAATTCTGAAGATTGGGATCAGGAACACCCACCTTTGCTTCAGGTACTAAGAATGACCGAGAAATCTTTACAAATCAGGGCTGTTTGTAGTGCAAAAAACGCAGTTGTTGCCTGGGATTTACATTGTAAGCTCAGGGAACAAATGGTGGCTTATATCAATGAATTAGAAGAAGGTATTTATTTTACCCGTTCTCGTATTGAACTAAAAGACCCTAAGTTTAATACCGATACCGATAAACCAGATTCAAAAAATTAAACCTGGAACTAATAGTTTAGCCCAGGTTTATCTAATGGGTTTCCTCTAAACTCAGAAGCTTAAAATTCGCTTAACCATGATTCTTCAGCACTAATTCCTCTGCTAAAATTTGCGGCTGTCTCAATTAGCGCCAAATGAGAATATGCCTGAGGAAAATTACCGAGCAATCTTTTGGTTTTAAAATCTATATCCTCGCTAAAAAGCCCCAAATGATTACTATAGCTTAGCAACTGATCAAATAATTCTTTCGACTTTTTTCGCTGTCCTATTTTAAACAAGCTGTCTATTAACCAAAAGGTACAAATAGTAAAGGAAGACGAAGGTTCTCCAAAATCATCTTTATTTTTATAGCGATACATTAAGCCATCTTTGCAGAGTTCTCTTTCGGTAGCTTCCACCGTTTTTATAAAGCGTGGATCTTTTGCTTCAATGAATCCATAGGATTCCATCAGTAAGGTAGAAGCATCCAGATCTTTAGAGCCATAGGATTGCGTATAAGCCTGGATTTCTTCATTCCAACCATTGTTATAAATATCGGTATAAATATCTTCTCTAAGGCTTTTCCACTTAGTATCGTTAACACCCATTCGCAGAACATCTCCAATTTTTATTGCCCGGTCTACTGCTACCCAGCAAAGCAATTTTGAGAATACAAAATGCCGATCTTCGGTACGCAATTCCCAAATTCCCTTATCGGGTTGTTGCCAGTGCTCTTCCACAATGTTCACAATACCGCGTACTATAGTCCAGAGTTCTTCTGAATTTTCCATGGAGGTTTCAAACTGAAGAAATTGCTGGTAGATCACCTCCATTAAAATTCCGTAGATATCGTTTTGTTTCTGGATATAGGCCGCATTCCCTGTCCGTACCGGCTGAGAGTTCTTATAACCTTTTAAATGGTCCAGAATATGTTCGGTGAGTTCTTTCTCGCCATTAATGCCATACATTATCTGGATCTTTTCATCCTTATTGGGAATAATATCAATAATAAACTGTAGAAATTCCTGCGCCGACTCCATGTGACCTAACCCTGCCATTACTTTTATCACCATTGAGGAATCCCGTATCCAGCAAAAACGATAATCCCAGTTTCGTTCCTCTCCAATTGTCTCGGGAAGTGAAGTGGTAGCGGCAGCCAGAACCGCCCCAGATTTTTTATAAGTGAGAGCCTTCAAAACCAAAGCACTACGCATAATTTCATCAGAATAGTGTGTATACCTTGTGGTTTTAGCGCTCCAGTTCATCCAGTAAGTTTTGGTACGCTGAAATTTAAGATAGGCCCGGTCCAGGTTTTGGGTAATCAGCTTTTCGTGATAACCAACCAAGCAATAGGCATTTTCGGTTAAGCTTAGCGTGTTTTGCTCCACAATATCATTCAATTCGAAAGTGGAATAGAAAAAAAGAGAATCATATTTACCTTCTTTGGTAAAACTCTTTAAATATGCTCCCTTATTCTCAGTATAGGTCTTTTCCCTGGCAAAGTCCAGTTTAGGATCATATTTTATTCTGAATTGAGGTTTTCCCTTTAAATGGCGAAAGAACCTAATAATATCAGGTGGAGTATAAAAAGAGCCATCTTCCCTTGGATAGCGAGGCATAAAATCTATGAGCTGAAATGCATCGGTGCCATTATCGAATATCGTACTAATAATATTGGTGTCCCAAAGGTAATTCTGCTCCGTATTATAGTCTTCAGAAATTAGAATTTCAAAACTTCCTCCCCTTTCTTCATCCAGGAGTTTTGCGAATACACCGGCAGAGTCAAAATTTGGCAGGCAGCACCAATCCAGGGATCCCGTTTTAGAAACCAGCGCTGCACTTTTACAATTTCCTATTATTCCATAATCTAAATTATCCATATAGTCTTAAAGTTCTTTTAAAAGGATGGTTGTGTGCTATGATTTTCGGAAATTTAATAAAAATCATTTCGGCAGCAACAGCATTCACATATAATTATGAGTAAAACCATTATCATTTCCAACCGATTACCCTTACAAATAAGCATTGAAAATAACAATCTTGAAGTAACCCCAAGCGTAGGAGGACTGGCCACAGGCCTGAAATCTTTCCATCGTGATGGCGATAGTATCTGGATTGGCTGGACGGGGCTTACAGAGGAAGAAATCCCTGAAAGCCTTACCCAGGATGTTAAGAAAAAAGCCCGCGAGGAAGCTTGTGTTTCTGTAAACCTCACTGCTGAAGAAATAGAAGGCTTTTATTATGGATTTAGTAACAGGACCATCTGGCCGCTTTTTCATTATTTTATGGAATATTCGGAAGCAGAACAAAGCTTCTGGGAAATTTATAAACAGGTTAATCAAAAATATGCCGATGAAGTATTGAGACATTACCAGGAAGGTGACCAAATATGGGTTCATGATTATCAACTCTTACTGGTACCGAATATGATTAGAGAAAAAGCACCTGAAGCAATTATTGGTTTTTTTAATCATATCCCATTTCCTTCCTATGAAGTGTTCAGAACTCTCCCCTGGAGAGAAAAGGTTCTCGAAGGCATGCTTGGCGCAGACCTTATTGGTTTTCACACCTATGACTATGAACGTCACTTTTTAAGTTCTGTAAGCAGGATATTGAGGCTACAGGTAGATTTTAATGAAGTAACTCTTCCCGATAGAATTGTTAAGGTAGATTCTTTCCCAATGGGTATAGATTACGAAAAATTTGAACAAGCAGCCCTAGACCATTTCGAGAATACTTCTGAAGATAAATCAGATCTTCAAAACAGGTTGGATCAACACCTTAAAACCACCCCTGATGCTAAACTTATCCTGAGTATCGACAGGCTCGATTACACCAAAGGTATCGCTAACAGGATAAGAGCCTTTGAATATTTTCTGGATAGAAATCCTGAATATGTTGAAAAAGTAAGATTAGTAATGCTGGCGGTTCCCTCCCGCTCCAATGTTCCCCAATATCAGCGATTAAAACGGGAAATAGATGAACTTGTAGGCCGTATCAACGGGAAATTCTCTACTGTTAACTGGACTCCTATCTGGTATTTTTATCGATCTATGCCATTTGAAAATCTCATAGACCTTTATACCTCGTGCGATGTGGCCTTACTTACACCAATTAGGGATGGAATGAACCTGGTGGCCAAAGAATTTGTTGCAACCCGAACCGACCATACTGGAGTACTTATTTTAAGTGAAATGGCCGGCGCATCCCATGAAATGAATGAAGCAATTTTAATCAACCCAAACAATTTCGAACAAATATCTGAAGCATTACAACTAGCTTTAAAAATGCCGAAAGAAGAACAGATACAACGTAATAAAATGCTCCAGAAAAGACTGAAGCGATACAGTGTAGAAAAGTGGGCAAATGATTTTATGAAAGCTTTAAAAGACACCAAAGAAAACAGAGATGCCTCCCAATCCATAAGAATCTCTACCAAAGTATCTTCTGAAATACTAGATACCTATAAAAAGGCAAAACGTCGTATTCTCTTCCTGGATTATGACGGCACCCTGGTAGATTTCACTGATAAACCAGAAGATGCCAAACCAGATGAGGAGTTGCTTGAGTTAATTTCAAAATTGAACAAAGGCCACAAAACCAATGTTGTCCTCATAAGCGGCCGGGACAAACACACTCTTGGAAACTGGTGGTTAAAAAACTCGGTAGAACTCATCTCTGAACATGGAATTTGGATGAGGAAACAAAACAGCGAGTGGGAACTTTCTGAAAATGTAAAGAACGACTGGATGGAAGCAGTACGGCCGGTAATTGAAAACTTTGTAGACCGCACGCCGGGAACATTTATTGAAGACAAGAATTATTCTCTTGCCTGGCACTACCGCAAAGCCGATCCGGAACTGGGAGAAATGAGAGCCAACGAGCTTTCAAGTGTTTTAAAAGAGCTCATCTCCAATCATGGACTTAGCGTACTTGAAGGAAATAAAGTTCTCGAAATTAAAAGTAGTGATGTAAATAAAGGCAAAGCTGCCAACAAAAAACTGATTGGTCAGGACTATGATTTCATATTTGCTATTGGGGATGACTGGACCGATGAATATCTATTTAGAGAACTCCCGGAAGATGCCTATACCGTAAAAGTCGGAATTAAAAATACCAGTGCACAATATTATGTGGAAGACACCAAAAGAGTAAGAGATATCCTCAAATTATTTGCTGAACATACTTAATCCAGCAAGTGTTAAAATCCTTGACATTTGCCAAAAAAGTTTATATCAAGCTTAACTCGCAAAATATGGCTAGAGCTTTAATTTGAAGTAATTTTATCTTTCGAGAAATTATAAATCAAAAATAAAAATTAAGACCCATGAAATCAGGAAAAATGTTATTAGGATTATTGTCAGGTGCAGCTGCTGGTGCTGCTATAGGATTGCTTTTCGCCCCTAAAAAAGGTGTTGAAACACGTAAAGCAATTACTAAAACCGGAGACGATTATCTGGAAGGAGCAAGAAAGAATTTCAATGAATTTTCCGATTCTCTAAGCCATAAGGTAGACGCCTTAAAATCCAAAACCAAAGCAGGCCTTACCAGCTCGAAGAGCGAAAAAAAAGTTAATGAAGCTAAGGCTGAAATCCACGAGATGAAAGCCAGCTAATTAGGTTTTTTGAACAAAATATAATAAGCTCCGGTTATCCGGGGCTTTTTTTATGTTTTAAACTTTAATTTTTTAAAATAGTCTAAACTTTCTGTACTTTAGGGATCTAAATTTTTATATCCTATGATTTCCAAAACAACTCTGGGCATTGCGTCCCTTTTAACTCTTTTTATTACAATACAAAACATCTCGGCCCAGCAAACCGATGAACGTATTTACCAGATTATCGAAGAGGTATCGGCTGAACGTATAGAAAGCGATATCAGGACTCTGGCCGGTTTCGGAACCAGGAACACCTTCAGTGATACCGTTTCAGAAACCCGTGGCATTGGTGCGGCCAGAAGGTGGGTGAAATCTGAATTTGATAATATTTCTTCCCAATGCGATAATTGTCTTGATGTTTTTTATCAGAAAGATTTTGTTACTACCGAGGATGGCGATCGTGTGCCTCACGATGCCTGGGTAGTAAATGTGGTTGCCATTCAGAAAGGTTCAAAATATCCAAATCGCTATATTATTATGAGCGGGGATATAGATTCGCGAAATTCTGATGGAAGTGATTTTGAAGGCGACGCCCCTGGTGCGAACGATAATGCCAGCGGAATGGCCGGAACAATTGAGGCGGCGAGAGTTCTCTCGAATTACGATTTTGAAAGCAGCATTGTTTATGTAGGACTCTCAGGAGAAGAGCAGGGATTATTTGGCGGGCAGGGCCTCGCTCAGTATGCTAAAGATAATAACTGGGAGATTATAGGAGTTTTAAATAACGATATGATTGGAAATATTGAAGGTGTTGATGGCGTGATAGATAACCGCAGTTTTAGAATTTTTTCTGAACCCGTGCCTCAAACAGAAACTGAAAGGGAAAGAAATATGCGTAGGTATTATGGTGGTGAAGTTGATGGAATTTCCAGGCAATTAGCCCGGTATGTTCATAAAACAACCCAGACTTATATGCCGGAGATGAATCCTATGATGATCTATCGCCTGGACCGCTTTGGTCGAGGCGGACATCACAGACCTTTTAACGATCTTGGCTTCGCGGGAATACGAATTATGGAAGCCCATGAAAACTATAACCGTCAACATCAGGACTTAAGAACAGAAAATGGCATTGATTATGGCGACGTGGTAGAAGGCGTTAATTTTGATTATGCAAAAAAACTTACTGCAGTAAATGCAATCAATATGGCTTCTCTTGCCTGGGCACCTCCTGCTCCAAACAATGTCGAAATTGGAGGTATTGTAGCTCCTTCTACAAAATTGCGATGGGAAAAAGTCGATGGTGATATTGCCGGTTACAAAATTTACTGGAGAGATACCACAGCTCCTCAATGGCAGCACTCGAGATTTGTGGGGGATGTAAATGAGTTTACTCTGGAAGGTATTGTTATTGACAATTTCTATTTTGGAGTTGCTACAGTAGGAAAGAATGGTCACGAAAGCGTGGTTGTTTTTCCTTCCGGCACGTTTAGATAATATAGACCAAAATTAAGAATTAAAGGATGTCTTTACAGGCATCCTTTTTTTTGTGCTGTTAATAGCTAATTAACAATTCTTTGGGCAAATCTTAGTAAGGTATAGGCCGTCATTTCCTTAAATTTAAGCTAACTAACCATAAACCTCTGTAAAATGGCAGAAATTAAAATTGAAAAGAAACGACCGGTATGGCCATGGGTCATTCTGATAATAGTCATCCTGGGGATTCTCGCCTATGTCTTCCTTTATACTGACATTTTTATTGAAGACACAGATAATACAGATGATATAGAAGAACTTAATGACAACACCACTATGTACAATAGTCAGGATAAGGAAATAGGTTTTCCGAAGCGGAAAGCTTGATTTCTTAATCCATAAAAAACAGAATTATGAGCAAGAAAAAGCATAAAGAAAAACATTTATATTACCTCAGCGAATTAAAGGATTATAAAGTAGCCGGTGGTTATCCTGATATCCGGGGCTGGGCAGTGAGAGATGCAGACAAGCGTGTTATCGGAAAAGTAGATAACTTATTAATAAACAGAAATCTTGACCGCGTGGTATATCTGGATGTAGATGTAGATCAAACGATTATAGATGCCAGGCATGATCCCTATGGCACCCCGGCAGATCCAGAAATAAAGGAATTTGTGAATAAAGATGGACAAAACCATTTGATCATTCCTGTTGGATTAGTTGAACTTATGGAAGACGAAAAGTTTGTTTATACAACCCGTATCAATCATCAAACCTTTGCTGAGACCAAACGTATAGAAAAAGGGGCACATTTAAGTCGGGATTACGAAAAAGCAGTTTTAAGTTCCTATAATCGGGACAAGGAACCTCTTGAAGATTCACATGTAAAACATAGGAAAGAAGAAGAATATGCAGATAATTCTGTATCGAACCGGTGGGATGATGAGCACATTGTGGAAGATGAAAATTATGACCGGGAAATAAGTAAAAGACGACCAGGTGACATATTCTATGATCGGGAAGAATTTGATGGAGCTAACTACCGAAAAGATAATTGATTGCTGCTAATTGATAATAAATTCTGAAAAGTGGAAGCCCGTATAGTTTTCTCTTTTCAGAATTTTTTTAGTCTATAAGCGATAGCTGAATACGCTTTTTATCCTTATCCACCTCAAGAATAGTAACTTCAATCTGCTGGTTTAATTTTACGACAGTATTTACATCACTAACAAAATTATTGGCCAGTTTAGAAATATGAATAAGGCCACTTTCCTTAATCCCAATATCCACGAAACATCCAAAATTGGTTATATTATTAACAATCCCAGGGAGTTTCATACCTGCGGAAAGGTCCTCTATAGTTTTAACAGATGCATCAAATTCAAATTTGCTTAGTCCCTTCCTGGGGTCTCTACCCGGTTTTTCCAGTTCAGAGAGAATATCATTTAAGGTAAGCAAACCAATATTTTTGGTGATATAGTGTTCCAGGTTTATTTTCTGAATAATTTTCTGGTTACCTATAAGTTCTTTTGGTTTTAAGTGATGGTCCCTGGCCATCTTCTCAACAATAAAATAGCTCTCAGGATGGACTGCAGAATCATCAAGTGGGTTCTCAGCATTTTTTATTCTTATAAATCCAGCAGATTGTTCATAGGCTTTTTCACCGAGCCTCTGTACTTCTAGTAATTCTTTCCGGCTTTTAAATGCACCGGTTTTATTTCTATGTTCAATAATATTCCTGGCCAGAGACGGCCCTATTCCGGATACATAAGAAAGTAATTCCTTGCTGGCTGTATTTACATTGACCCCAACTTTATTTACGCAACTCATCACCACCGTATCCAGTTTTTCCTTGAGCATTTTCTCCTCCACCTCGTGTTGATATTGTCCCACACCAATAGAACGTGGCTCTATTTTTACAAGTTCAGCTAAAGGATCCATGAGTCGTCTTCCAATAGAAACTGCACCTCTCACCGTAATATCATATCCTGGAAATTCTTCTCTCGCAAGCTTTGAAGCGGAATAAACCGAAGCACCAGCTTCATTTACCATAAAAACAGAAACTTCGCGACTTAGACCGGCTTTCTTAACAAACAATTCGGTTTCCCTGGCAGCGGTCCCATTACCTATGGCTATGGCTTCAATCTTATAAGCATTTACCAAAGTCCTTATCTTAGCAGAAGCCTGACTAATTTGTTTTTGGGGAGGATGCGGATAAATGTTCTCATTATACAACAAATTCCCTTGTCTGTCCAGGCAAACAACTTTACACCCTGATTTGAACCCGGGATCAATGCCCAAAACCCGTTTGGCTCCAAGCGGCGGGGTCATTAGTAATTGCTCCAGATTAGAAGCAAAAACCTCAATAGCAGTACGGTCTGCTTTTTCTTTTGCAAGCTTCAGAAATTCGGTAGAAAATGAAGGTTTTAAAAGTCTCTTATAAGCTTCCCCGACCGCAAGTTTGATATGCTGAACCGAGAAAATGGAAGCCTTCTCTTTGAGAACACTCTTTTGGATTAATTGAAGAGCCTGGTCGTTATTCACTTCTGCCTTCAGCTTAAACAGTCCCTGCTTTTCGGCACGATATACCGCGAGAAATCGGTGCGAAGGAATTCGGTTAAGCGACTCATCAAGATTAACAAAATCGGAATATTTACTATTTTCTAAATTTTCTATTTCCTTCTTAATCGGTTTTACAATTATTCTGGCATTCCGGGAATACAATTGTCGGAGCCTGCGACGGAGAAAAGTATTTTCATTAATCCATTCAGCAATTATATCTCTTGCTCCGGAAAAGACTTCCTCTTCATTCTTAAAATCTTCTGATATAAATTTAGCGGCAAGGCCGTTGGAATAACTAAGGTTTTGCGCCATCAACTTCTTTGCCAATGCTTCAAGACCTCTTTCCCGGGCAATATCGGCCCTGGTCTTTCTTTTCTTTTTAAAAGGCAGGTACAGGTCTTCGACTTCAGAAATAGTGCCGGCATTATCAATTTTTTCCTTCAGTTCTAAGCTTAGTACTCCTTGTTTTTCTATAGATTTGAGTATACTATTCTTTTTTGCGTCTAAATCCTGGAAGCTTTTAAAGAGGTTTGCGATTTGTTCTACGGACTCCTCATCAAGATTTCCGGTAGCCTCTTTGCGATAACGGGCTATAAATGGAATACTCGCCTCTTCTTTTAATAAAGTTATAGTATTAGCTATACTTTTCTCCGGCAGACTTAACCGGGCTTTTAAAAATTCTTGTAATTGCAAATACGGAAAGTTTTAAGTGAAGGCAAATATAAAAATTAATTGATGCCTAAAGCTTTGGAATGATTTATCGCCCGTTCACTATCTTTAAAATAACAGGTAGAAACATGTAAACTTTCCAAATTCTTCAGGAGTTCTATAATTTTTTTCTTCTTCTTGTTAGTTGTCTGGCGTATATAAACCGCTTTAATATTCTCTGGGAATATCTTACAGATTCTTTCATAGATCGCCGGATCTTTTTGGGAATCGTCTCCCAGCAACACATATTTCAAATTAGGATAAAACGAGATTATATCCTTGATCTTTTCAAATTTATGATCGTGAGAACCGCGACCGGTTAATAAAAAATCTGAAATCCCGGTTTTTATTTTTTTCAATTTAATTACCGCTTTCGGCAATTGGTGCATAACCGCAAATTCATGGATAAATCCGTATAAATTCCATTCGCTACTGGAAACGTAGAAAAACGAGTTGGAAGCTTGTGCTTCATCCTGTCCTGCGAGACTTAAATACTGGTAGTGTTCAACAACATCATCAAATATTTTTCGCTTATTGATATTTCTAAGCAACAGAACATAAAGCTTTTTAAAAAAGTTATTGGAATGAGAAATTAGGAAAGTGTCATCAATATCGGTTATAATAGCCAGTTTACTTTCATACGGTTTTAAAATCTCCCCGCTTTCCACTATTCCATACCCATTAAATTCGGCACTAACTTCATAGGTATGCCAGCCACTATCAAGCCTTTCATTAAATGGCAGGTTAAACCTGAAATATCCATCATCCAGGGTTTTGGTGACTACTTCTTTATTTTTAAATTTTAGCCTGATCTGGATATTTTTAAGCGGCTTTATACGGAACATTTGAAATACAGAAACTGCATGTCTTAATCCCCTGCGATCCATACGATAACGATCGGGGGCCAGAGATTTAAATAAGTGCCCGAAGACCACGAGCTCCTGCTCATTAACATAACCGCGATAGAGTTTGAGATCAAGTTTCAAAATTTTAGACTTTAAAAAATTTGGTTTCGTCCAAATTAATTAATTTTAAATTTATTAATCAGTGGTATGGAAGAAAATAAGCAGATCTTATTTATAGTTAATCCAGTTGCCGGAAATCTTAATAAAGATCAACTTATAACTGAAGTTAAAAAAAACATTGCAAAAACAGGTTCTGAATGTGAATTATATAAAACCTGTGGAAAGGAGGATGCTGCTAAAATTAATTCACTTATAGCCAGGTTACGGCCCTCCCGGGTAATAATTGCCGGTGGAGATGGGACTATAAAGATGGCGGCAGAAATTCTGGCCAAACTTGATATTGCACTTGGGATAATTCCGGCAGGTTCAGCCAACGGCCTGGCTTTTAATTTAGGCCTTACTATTTTACCCCTATTCCGTCAAATCGAAATTGCACTTGGCGAAAACTTTAAAAAAATAGATGTTCTCGGTATAAACGGTGAATATTGTTTGCATATGAGTGATTTTGGAGTAAATGCCGAATTAATTAAGAATTACCATCAATCCAACATACATGGCAAATTTGGATATTTATTACATTCTATCCCTACACTAATTCGAAGTAAATACCCATTCGAATTTGAAATAAATACCGAAAAAGCCAGTTTTAAGAAAAAAGGAATTTTACTCGCTTTCGCTAACTTCCAAAAATACGGCACCGGGGCCAATATTAACCCTCACGGAAAGCCCGATGATGGTATTTTTGAAATAATTGTTTTCAAGGAGTTTGATATTCTCGAAATTTTTAAGACTCTGAGAAATGAAGATAACCTGGATCCCGAATTTGCCGAGATCATTCAGGCTACACACGCGAAGGTAAGATGTTACAGCCCGGTTGCTTTTCAAATTGATGGGGAATACATTGGAGAAAAGGAAGAAATCGAAGTAACTATTATTCCTAAAAAATTAAAAATTGCTGTTCCTATTAATTAGCACCTAATTCGTTATTATTTCAAGCTTGAGTTAGTCGCAATCTCAGGATCTGTTAATGGGAGTGTTGCATTAAGTCTCCGGAACAGGGAGCGCGAGAAGGAGCACATTTCATAAAAAAAGCATATCATAGAAGCTACCCAAAAGAAATTTGATGATTTTGCAGGGACTGCAATCTATGAAGATAAATTAAAACGAATTTTAGGAATCGATTAATCCCTGTGGAGCTGAACTGAAGCCTGATCATGGAATTTGCATTACACAGCAAAGAATGGGGCCAAATGGTAAACAACTCGAAGTTTAAAGATAGGGAGGGTTTCGGGGAAACCCATAAGGGTCATATCGCATTACAGGATCACGGGTACAAGGTTTGGTTTCGTAATATTAAGATTAAGGAACTGGACTAAAATCCATAATTCTTAGTTAAAAAACTACAATCAGTTCAGGCCGGTTGTAGTTTTTTGTTTTCAGTTAAAACCAAATTCCTAAATTTAAAGTAAAATCTAATTTATGAAAACCAAAAAGGTAAATTTTAATAATAAGAATGGCGAAGAATTAATGGGATACCTGGAGTTACCCCACAATCAGGATCCACATAGCTTTGTATTATTTGCACATTGTTTTACCTGTAATAAAAATTTTTTCGCGGCTAAAAATATTAGCCGGTCCCTCGCCTCTGCGGGTTATGGAGTTTTAAGATTTGATTTTACCGGATTGGGAGAAAGCGAGGGGGATTTTTCAGAGACCAACTTTTCAGGTAACATTCAGGATCTGGTTGCTGCTTCTAAATTCTTAAAAGAAGAACATCGGGCGCCTGGTTTGCTCGTAGGACATTCCCTGGGTGGCGCAGCAGTTTTGTATGCTGCAAAACTAATACCTTCTGTAAAAGCAGTAGCTACCGTTGCTGCACCTTCAACCATACAACACGTAGAAGGTTTGCTTAGGAGTAATATTGAAGAAATCGAAAAAACCGGAATTGCCAATGTTAATATTGGCGGACGCTCATTTAAAGTAAAAAAGCAGTTTTTAGATGATATTCGGGAACACGATCTCAGTACCTATTTAAGCGATCTAAAAAGAGCTCTCCTCATCCTGCATTCACCGCAAGACCGAATTGTAGGCATAAAAAATGCCGAAGAACTATATGTGGCTGCAAAGCATCCCAAAAGCTTTATTTCCCTTGATGGCGCAAGTCACCTAATGGAAGTTGAAGAAGATGCAGTTTACGCCGGAAATACAATCGCGACCTGGGCCCAAAAATATCTAAAAATTGAGGAAAAAATCCTTCCTGAATCAAAAAGTGATGTAGTGGCCAACCTGGGCAGCACTGGTTATACTACTCAAATGAAAGCCGGGAGGCATCATTTTATTGCCGATGAACCCGTAAAAGCCGGTGGCAATGATTATGGTCCTACCCCCTATCAGTTAATATCGGCCGGATTGGCTGCCTGTACCTCGATGACTCTCCATATGTATGCAAGAAGAAAGAAATGGCCGCTGGAAAATGTGGAAACCCACGTTACTTATTCGCGGGAGCACGCCAGAGATTGCGATAATTGTGAAGATAAAACCTCTAAAATAGATACTTTTAAAAGGGTAATCCAAATAAAAGGTGATATTGATGAGAAACAGAAAAAAAGGTTATTGGAAATAGCAGATAAATGCCCCGTTCATAAAAGTTTAACCAGCGAAAATCATATCCCTACATCTCTAAAAAATTGACCTCAGAGATAGATAAGACCGCCATAGCTCTACCCTGACCAATGTTAAGCTCTCCTTAAATCTTTGGTGAACAATTGGAATAAGGCTAATTTAGGACTGTTAAATCTGAAAACCAATCAATAGATTATGAAACGTATTAGTTTATCATTAGTAATTTTTGCTTCAATAGCAATTATCGGATGTAAAAACGATAAAAAAGAAGAAGACAAGACTACAACCGACTCTGAAATGAATTCTACAATGGAAGACATGGAAGAGGAAAATGAAATGAGAAAAGCAACTGCAACAATGAGTCCAAGTAACAATAGTGAACTTGGGGGTGAAGTTGTCTTTACTCAAGAAAACGGGGAAGTTACCATGACAGCTCTTATAACGGGGCTTCCCGAAGGAGAACATGCTATCCACATTCACGAAAAAGGAGACTGTTCTAAAGAAGATGGCTCTTCGGCCGGAGGTCACTGGAACCCTACCGACGAAAGACATGGAAAATGGGGTGACGCTGAAGGATACCACAAAGGTGATATCGGGAACTTCACAACCGATGCTAATGGTAACGGGACTGTAACTATGTCTACAGATGAATGGTGTATTGGCTGTGGTAATGAAGAAAAAGACATTCTAGGTAAAGCGATTATCGTGCACGATGGCGTTGATGATTTTACCTCTCAGCCTTCAGGAAAAGCCGGTACGAGAGTGGGATGCGGAGTTATAGAAGAACAGGAATAGCCTTTTCCAACAACTATAAAATTTAAAGCGGCTTTTGCCGCTTTTTTTCAATATAAAACTTAAATACTATGAATATTTTTGAAGCTCTTTGGCAGGAACACGAAATCCAAAGGGAATTAGTAGATAAACTCATAAAAATAAACACGGGGATACTGAGGAAAGAAAAATATTTTTGAGCAACTGAAACATGAACTCAAAATACATGCTGATGTCGAAGAAAGGCATTTCTATGTGCCTCTTATGAAGAAAGTACCTTCCCCAGGAAAAAGCTCGGCACAGCGTTGCCGAGCATCACGATAGGGATGAACTGATCGAAAAGCTGGAAGACACAAAGATGGATGATTGAAACTGGCTAAAATTAGCAAAAGAGCTTGGACCTATTGTTATTCATCATTTGGATGAAGAGAAGCACAAGGTTTTTCAAATGACACGTAAAGCCTTCACAGACAACCAAATATCTTCCCTTGCTGAAGATTACAATAAGGAAATTAGAAAAACGCGTTAAAGAAAATGTATCTAATCAAAAAAAGCCGGTCTGATTTAGACCGGCTTTTTTGATTAAATTTCCTCTTTATCAATTTTCATATTTCGTTCATACCCTTTGAAAGGTCTTATGATCAACCTGGCCGCTTTATCAAAATTTATGTAATTGTAAACCCAGTTAAAAAAAGTTACCAGGCGGTTTCTGAAACCGATTAAAAACCAGAGGTGTACAAACATCCATACAAACCAGGCAGTAAAACCCGAAAATTTCATTTTTCCCATATCTACTACTGCCCTATTACGACCTATGGTAGCCATTGTTCCTTTATCCCGATATTCAAATGCTTCGAGCTGCGCTCCTTTTATAAGTCTTTTTAAATTCTTGGCCAGATGTTTACCCTGTTGAATTGCAGGTTGTGCTACCATGGGATGCCCTTTAGGATACTCTTTGGTTTGCATTAAGGCAATATCTCCAATAGCAAAAACATTTTCATAACCATTTACCTGATTAAAGACGTTTACTTCATACCTATTAGCTTTTTCTACCAACGCCGAAGCATTTAAACCCTGTACGGGAGCACCCGTTACTCCGGCTGACCAAATAAAGGTTTCTGTTTTTAATTGAAGGTCGGTATTGGTGGTAACCAGGTGACCGTCATAACTTTCTACCATCGTATTTAAATGAATATGTACTCCCAATTCTTTTAAAAACCGATGGGCTTTCTTTGATGCATTTTCACTCATTGGGGGCAAAACCCTGTCCAGGCCTTCAAGGAGATGAATATGCATTTCTGTAGGATCTATATCCGGATAATCTTTTGGCACAATATGGTTACGTAATTCGGCAATTGCGCCACTCAATTCTACTCCGGTTGGCCCTGCTCCTACCAGCACGAAATTCAGAAGAGCTTTTCTCTTTTCAGGATCATCGGTAATAACTGCCTGTTCAAGATTCTCGAGAATTAAACTACGAATATTCAAGGCCTGCGGAACAGTCTTCATCCACATCCCGTGCTCTTCAATACTCTTATTTCCAAAGAAATTGGTTTTAGAACCGGTTGCGATCACCAGATAATCATAGGCCAAATCTCCAATACTGGTAGAAATGCTATTTGCTTCAGCATTGATACTATTCACCTCGGCCAATCGGAAAATTGCCTTTTTACTATTACGGGTGATTTTTCTAAGAGGATAGGCTATAGAATCTGGTTCCAACCCCGAAGTAGAAACCTGATATAATAATGGTTGGAAGGTGTGATAATTGTGCCGGTCTAAAATTACAACTTGCAGATCTTCCTTAAGTAAAATTCTTGCCAATGACATTCCGGCAAAACCTCCACCAACAATAACCACTCGGGGCGACTCAGTTCTCGGTATATTCATAGATACTGGTTTTAACCAAATTTACTTTTTCTATTAGTTTAATTGAAAAATATACCTCCCGTTAACGATACTTTATAGTTTTTTGTAACATTGTGTCTAAATTACCTACCTATATGAGCTAAGCATTTCCTGTGGATAAAGAATTAGAACATCAGTTTATAACCAATTTAGAGAAGCATCAGAATATTGCGCACAAAATCTGTCGTATTTATACTAATGATCAGGATTCCCACAAAGATTTATTTCAGGAAATAACCATTCAGCTCTGGAAGGCCTATCCCAAGTTTCGGGGAGAAGCTAAATTTAGCACCTGGATGTATAGAGTAGCTCTCAACACGGCTATCACCTTGTACCGTAAGAAAAAAAGAGGCATTAAAACTCAGGATTTCGATTCGGTGCATTTCAAGATTAAAAGTGAGGAATATGACGGGGAAGTAGAAGAAAACTTAAAACTGATGTATGCCGCAATTAGTGAACTCAATGATATTGAAAAGGCTCTTGTTTTTCTTTATTTGGAAGAGAAAAATTACCGGGAAATATCAGAGACTTTGGGTATCACAGAAGTTAATGCCAGGGTAAAGATGAACAGAGTGAAAACAAAATTAAAAAGCATAATAAATCCGTAAGGAAATATGGATGAACTTGATATATTAAAAAAAGACTGGAAACAACAGGAGGCATCGCTTCCTAAGCTTTCCTATAATGAGATCTATAAGATGCTATGGAAGAAATCTTCTTCTATAGTGAAGTGGATTTTTATCATCAGCATTCTGGAACTGCTGTTCTGGGGGGTGCTCAACATTTCCCTTTCAGATGGAGAATTCTGGAAGAGAATGGAGGTTATTAATTTAAAGGAATTTACTGTAATAGTTTATATTCTAAGCTATGCAGTAACATTCTACTTTATTTACCGGTTTTACCGGAATTACAAAAAAATATCTAGTACCGATGATGCCGCTACCCTGATGAAGAATATTCTAACTACACGTAAAACAGTAAAATATTATATAGGTTTTATTATTATCTCTACTGCCCTTACTTCTTTGGTATATGCCTATTTCACAATTTTTCATCATGCCGCTACTACTGAAGTAGAAAACGTTGCCAATTATAGCTTTACAGTAACGCAATGGCTTATTCTAAGCGGAGTTTTAATCTTTAGTATAGGAGTGTTTTTAGGAATAATCTGGCTTTTCTATCGGCTTATTTACGGTATTCTTTTAAACCGGCTTAATAAAAATTATAAGGAATTAAAGAATTTAGAGGGATAAAAAAAGCGCCAATTGGCGCTTTTTTTATCCCTCTATTTTATTGTTTAGCTCCCCATTCCTTTAAAGAGTCTTTGTTCATTTTTACATAATCCTGGTTTCCGGCTTTTTCTGCCGCTTCCAGGGATTTTTTCGCTGTCGCGATAGCCTTTTCTTTTTTTCCAAGGTCGGCTTCAATAAGAGATTTTCTTCTTAGTACCCAATAGGCATTATTCCCCATCTCTACAGATTTATTGATCCATTCATAGGCCTGCTCCAAATCTTTGTTGATATCGTGATAATAACTGGCAGCTGCAAAATAGTCCCCTGCTCCCGGACCATTCATAACTTTTTCAATACTCGCCATAGCTTTGGCCTCTGTAGGCACATTAAAAGTTAAGCTCGCCACTGTTGTGTCCCACCAAAAATTAAGAGCAGCAGAATTATAATGGAGATCATCTATTAAAATAGTGAAGGTTTCCATTTCAAAAGGAAGTTCCATTACTTCAGCCGTGGCTTTAAGCGCTACTTTTTCCTCATCCCATTCTACGGGATTTCCCCAGTTAGAAGCATCAGAATAAAATATAACCTCCCATTGCTTTTCCTTAGGAATGGTATAAATAGCGTAAGTTCCTGCTTTTAATTCATTCCCTTGAATAGTAATATCATCACTAAAAGTTATTTTAGTATTCTCGTTGGCCCCGGTACGCCAAACTTCACCGTAAGGCACCAAATTTCCAAAAATTTCACGATCTCTCATTCCGGGACGGGAATATTCTAAAGTAACATCGGTAAGCCCAACTTTTTGTTCGATTTTAGTGAAGGGGCTCGGTTGTGGAGCCTGTACCTGGGCTTGAGTTGCACTCATAATACCGGCGGTACATAGAAATAAAAGTAATTTTTTCATGTCTTTTAGGTTAATTAGTTTACTCAAATATAGGCAGAAAAGCCTTAGCATCCATAATTTCCATATTTGTATTTTGTTTAACTTTAATTATTTTACTTTAAACAAAATAGTCTTTAATTTTGTAATAAAATTTTAGCTAATGAAAATCTACACTTTAAAGTCGGTACAAAAACTGCCCATCGGTCTGGAGGAGGCCTGGGAATTTCTCTCGAGTCCGGGAAATTTAAAAACTATTACTCCAGATTATATGGGGTTTAATATTCTTTCGGGTGCAGATCGTCCAATGTTTCCGGGGCAAATTATTCAATATATAGTTACTCCCGTTGCAGGAATAAAAACCAAATGGGTAACCGAGATCACACACGTAAAGGACAAAGAATATTTTGTAGACGAGCAGCGATTTGGGCCATATGCTCTTTGGCATCATAAACATTTTTTAAAGGAAATCCCGGGTGGCGTAGAAATGGAAGATATTGTAGATTATAAATTGCCTTTCGGAATTTTAGGTCAAATGTTTCATCCTATTCTGGTTGCCCCAAAACTTAAAGAGATCTTTAATTACAGGCAGAAGAAACTCTTAGATCTCTTTGGTGATTTTGATAAGCCAAAGACTAAAAATTCAAAGCTTAAACAGGATATTTTATCTTAAACTAAATCATATAACTTATGAAAAGAAATATTTTACTCATTGGCGGATCTAAGGGAATTGGTCTAGAAATCGCGAACCAACTCGTTAAAGATAACAAGGTAATTGTCGCTTCAAGAAGTAAAGGAAAATTAAAGGACGCTGTTGAACATTTAGAATTTGATGTTTTAAAAGATAATATTGAAAATTTGGAGTTGCCGGAAGAAATCCACGGCCTGGTATATTGCCCCGGAAGCATTAACCTGAAACCTTTCAAAATGCTAAAACTCCAGGATTTTGAGCAAGAACTTAACCTGAATTTTTTAAGTTTGATAAAAGTAGTTCAGGGCATTATGCCGAAATTAAAAAATGCTGAAAACCCAAGTCTGGTGTTTTTTAGCACCGTGGCCGTTAAGGTTGGAATGCCTTTTCATACCAGTGTTGCTGCAGCAAAAGGTGCCATTGAAGGTTTTGCGAAATCACTGGCAGCTGAGTATGCTCCTACAATACGCGTGAATGTAATAGCTCCTTCATTAACAGATACTCCCCTCTCTGAAAAATTATTATCCAACGATTCCAAAAAGGAGAAGATGAGCGAAAGACATCCATTAAAAAGAGTTGGAACCACAAAAGATATAGCCAATGCAGCTGCGTTTTTATTAAGTAAAGAAAACAGTTGGATTACCGGCCAGATTATTGGCGTTGATGGCGGACTCTCAACTTTAAATATTTCGTAAATGAATAAAGAAGTGAATATTTTCTGGTTTAGACGTGATCTTAGATTAGATGATAATATTGGTTTTCTCGCAGCCTTAAAATCTAAAAATCCAGTTCTGCCAGTTTTTATTTTTGATACTGAAATCCTTGATAAATTACCTGAAAATGATGCCCGGGTAACTTTTATTCATGGGCAGCTTCAGCAAATGCGCAAGGATCTTCAGGACGATTGTGGAAGTTCTATCGCAATATACCACGGAAAACCGAACGATATTTTTCAGCAATTAATAAAGGAATATAAAATTGCTGAAGTATTCACCAATCACGATTATGAACCCTACGCTATAAAAAGAGATAAGGAAATAGCCGATATACTTTCTGAAAATAATATCGGGTTTCACACTTTTAAGGACCAGGTTATTTTTGAAAAAGATGAAGTAGTTAAGAAAGACGGCAATCCCTACGTGGTGTATACACCCTATATGAAAGTTTGGAAAGAACAGTTTAAATCCCTGGACCTTAAGATTCACTATACCAGTCAATCCCTAAACAACCTGGTAAAAAATTCAAGGTTACCAAATTTAAGTTTAAGTGAAATTGGCTTTAAATTTTCAGTAATAAAAGTGCCCGATTATGATGTCACACCCACTTTGATTCAGCAATATGAAAAAACCCGGAATATTCCCGGAAAAGATGGCACTTCCAGACTTGGCCCTCATCTGCGCTTCGGAACAGTTAGCGTTCGTAAAATGGTAAAAAAGGCCAATGCCGAAAGCAATAAAACTTTTCTTGAGGAACTGATTTGGCGGGAATTTTTTATGCAGGTTTTATATCATCACCCCAATACGCTTACCGAATCTTTTAAAAAGAAGTACGACCGCATTGAATGGCGAAATAAGGAAGAGGAATTTGAAAAATGGAAAACCGGAAAAACGGGTTACCCATTAGTTGATGCGGGAATGCGACAGTTAAATGAAATTGGTTTTATGCATAATCGCGTGCGAATGCTGGTGGGGAGTTTTCTTTGTAAACACCTACTTATTGACTGGCGTTGGGGTGAAGCTTATTTTGCCGAAAAACTACTGGATTATGAAATGTCTTCTAACGTAGGAAACTGGCAATGGGTTGCCGGCAGTGGTGTTGATGCAGCGCCCTATTTCAGAATATTTAATCCTACAACCCAAATCGAGAAGTTTGACAAGGATAAAAAGTACATCAGGAAATGGGTTCAGGAATACGGCACAGAAAAATATCCTGAGCCTATGGTAGACCATAAAGAAGCCCGGGAACGTGCGCTTAGCACCTACAAGCAAGCTCTGAACAATTAATCCTTAAACATCTTACGTGCCTTCTCCAGGTCTTCTGGAGTATCGATCCCGATAGTTTGATGTGTAGTTTCAATCATTTTAATATTCTTGGCATATTCCAGGTAACGTATAGCTTCAATTTTTTCTGCAGCTTCCAGGGGTAACATCGGGAAATTATAAAAATCTATAAGTGCCTCTTTTCGGAAAGCATAGATTCCTATATGCTTGAAGTAGGTAACCCTTGCGTCGGTATTTCGCGGGTATGGTATAGGAAATCTGGAAAAATAAAGGGCAAAATCATTTTTATTGGTAATCACCTTAACATTGTTAGGGTTTGTGATCTCTTCACTTCCGGACATGGCGGTTTTTAATGAAGCAAGGTCAATAATTCCGGCATCATCTTCCCGGAAAACATTTAGAAGTTTAACCAGGCTTTCTTTGTCGATAAAAGGTTCGTCACCCTGCACATTTACCACAATGTCTACGTCCATATCCATTACCGCTTCGGCGATACGATCGCTGCCACATTCATGTTCCTTTTTGCTTTTTATAGCCTTTCCTCCAAAAGACTTTATTTCAGCAAAAATCTCATCACTATCGGTCACTACATAAACTTCCTCAAACAAATTAGTGTTTAAGGCGGCTTCATAAGTTCTTCTAATTACCGTTTTTCCGGCGAGGTCCTGCATAAGTTTTCCAGGGAAACGGGAAGCCTCATAGCGGGCAGGTACCATTGCAATTATTTTAAGTGGGTTGTTCACGGTTAAGTATTTTTAATTTTCAGTAAAAAAATCATCTTTAAAACCAATAAGATACAACTTATCGGTGGCCCGGGTAATGGCGGTATAGAGCCAACGTAAATATTCCTTTCCAACGCCTTCGGGCAGGTAAGGTTGCTCAATAAATATAGTATGCCATTGCCCACCCTGGGATTTATGACAGGTCATAGCATAAGAAAATTTGATCTGTAAAGCGTTAAAGAATTTATTGTTCTTCACTTTCATAAACTTCTTGTATTTAGAAGTTTCATCGACATAATCTTTCATCACCTCCTGGTAAAGCTGGTTGGATTCGTCGTAGGTAAGTGAAGGCGTATTGCTGGTTAAGGTATCCAGCATCACAACGGTTTCAAAAGCACGCATATTTGGGTAATCTACCATTTGCACCCTAACTTCAGCAAAGCGGAAACCATAGAGCTCTTTTATACTAAAGATCTCCAGCACCTTCACAATATCACCATTGGCAATAAAACCTGCTTCTGAACTTGGTTTTATCCAAAAATAATTATTCTTCACCACCATAAGATAATCCCCTGCCGAAATTTCTTCCTCCTGGAAGAGAATGCGCGATCTTATTTGTTCATTATAAAGATTAGCTCTTTTGTTAGATCTAACAATAATACTGGTTTCCTCGTGGCCGAGATTGGAGTAAGACTCCTCTATGGCGTCCATAATTTCATATCCATCCTGCAGCCTTACCACATCGGCTTTTGGACCGAGTTGAAACTTAAAACTCTCGTAAAAGCCATCCTGGAGACATTCTCTAATCCGGGTGGCATTAAGAAGAATATCGCTCTCTTCGGCCTGGCGTACCACCTCATCCAGTTCAATATGCTTTACCTCCTTGTTATACGCAAACTGAAGTTTATCGGCTTCAAGGGCAGGGCTTATTTCCATTTTTACAGGAGGCAATTGTGCGGTGTCCCCAATTAAGATCAACTGGCAGTTATGGCCGGAATAAACATATTGAATAAGATCATCCAGAAGGCTTCCATTCTCCATTAATTTAGATTCGCCGGGAGTATCAGAGATCATCGAGGCCTCATCTACTATAAAAATGCTGTTTTTATGTTTATTAGGCTGAAGTACAAATTGCACCCCCGATCCTCTGGACTTTTTAGGGAAATAAATTTTCTTATGAATAGTAAAGGCTTCCTTTTTGGAATAGTTGGCGATCACTTTTGCCGCTCGCCCGGTGGGAGCCATCAAAATCCCCGATTTTTTAATCTTCCAAAGATTTTTAACCAGGGTACTTATAATGGTGGTTTTACCGGTTCCGGCAAAACCTTTAAGCATAAAAATAGAGTCTTTGGAATTAGAATTTACAAAGTCTGCGAGCTGTTGTAATGCAATGTCCTGTTTTGCCTTTGCGGGAAAACCCAGATCGTCTAAAAGAAGCTTATAAAAACCAGCCGAAGTGAGTTCTTTCATAGGAATTTGTCAAAATTCAAATATAGGAATGGATTTTTAGGGAAGAAACTTTTACGAATAAAAAAAAATTGTAGATTTGTCG
>NZ_DATCSO010000078.1:0-22772 GCF_036568425.1 Salegentibacter sp.
TCCTGTTGCAGCTTTGAGAAAACTCGCTCAGTATTCCCAGGAAAAGTATCAGGATTTGATAAACCATCCTTCCTTCCTGGAATTTTACGGAGAGGCAACGCCAATTGATGTGCTGGAATTAAGTAAAATAGGTTCCCGCCCCGCGCGTCGCACCGGAACAAGAACCCTGGGAGATCTCAGGGCAATCCCCTGGGTTTTCAGCTGGAATCAATCCCGCTTTAATATTACCGGTTGGTTTGGAATAGGCTATGCATTGCAAAAGCTGAAGAATGAGGATAAGGAAAGTTATACCCAGCTCAGGGATTTTGCTGAAAAATGGCCTTTGCTGCGTTATATCCTTATACAGGTGGAAACCAATCTTATGAATGCGTCCCCAGAGGTTATGAGCCTCTATGCTGAATTGGTTAAGAACGAAGATGTTCGGCAGCAACTCACAGAAATTATTAAAACCGAGCATACTGAAAGTCTGGAACAAATAGGTGCTATGTTTGATGCCAGCAGAGAGGAACGCCGCCAAAGTCTGCTGGACAATTTAAACCGAAGAGAGGATGCGCTTCTAACCCTGCATTATTTACAGATTAAAAACCTGGAGCTATGGAGAGCCAGTAATGACCGGAATGAGAGTTCCCTGGTGACCCTTTTGCTGGAGATAACAACCGCCCTTGCAAGCGGACTTAAAAACACTGGTTAAATCCAGGGATTAAATTGAGGAAACAGGTATTTATAAATTATTTTTTAAACAGGATTTTCGCCCGGTTATATTCATAGTTCATTTTTGCAATAGTGAGCACCGAAATATCTTCCGGGCATTCCACCTGGCAGGCTTCTGTATTGCTACAATGCCCGAAGCCTTCTTCCTCCATTTGATTCACCATCTCCACGGTTCTGGAAGAAGTCTCTTTATCACCCTGTGGTAAGCGGGCGAGGTGGGTGATCTTGGCACCGGTAAATAAAGCCGCGCTGGAATTTTTGCAACTAGCTACACAAGCCCCGCAGCCAATACAGGCGGCAGCGTCAAAAGCGGTTTCTGCTTCATGATAGGTTACAGGAATACTGTTGGCTTCAGGTGCCTGGCCGGTATCTACTGAAACATATCCGCCAAAGGCGATAATACGATCCAGGGATGAACGGTCTACTTTCAGGTCCCGTACTA
Organism: Salegentibacter sp.; assembly: GCF_036568425.1. GTDB lineage: Bacteria > Bacteroidota > Bacteroidia > Flavobacteriales > Flavobacteriaceae > Salegentibacter. The sequence continues at coordinate 1,154 of NZ_DATCSO010000078.1, forward strand.
CAGGAAAGGAAGTTGCTTTAAAGGGCTCTACATAAATGGTGTCCCCATCTTTAAATTCCCGCATGTGCAACTGGCAGGTAGTCGTGTGCTTAAGGGGGCCGTGGGCTATTCCGTTGATCATCACCCCACACTGTCCGCAAATACCTTCCCTGCAATCATGGTCAAATTCTACTGCCCGCTCTCCCTGCTTTACCAGCTGGCTATTGAGCATATCCAGCATTTCCAGAAAAGACATATCCCTTGACACCTCTTCCAGCACATAATCACAAAATTCTCCTTTGGTATCCCTGTTCTTCTGTCTCCAGATCTTTAAAATTATTCTCATCCTGATGTGATTTAATTGAATGCTATTCTTTTAAATTTCCTTTCCGAATTTTTTTATAGCTGCGGAAGAAATTTTCTCTTATTTATAACTCCTTATAGTTGGAGCAACGGTTTCAAAGACCAGGGGTTCTTTATTCAGGATAGGAGCAGAAATGTCTCCGGACCATTCCCAGGCCGCTGAATAACTGAAATTTTCATCATCCCTTTTTGCTTCACCCTCCTGCGTCTGGTGCTCTCCTCTGAAATGAGCTCCACAGGATTCTTCCCTGTGTAAGGCATCTATACACATTAGCTCTGCCAGTTCCATATAATCTGCAACCCTTCCGGCTTTTTCCAATTCGCTGTTAACCTCATCTGCATCTCCCGGCACCATAAGGTCCTCTTCAAACTCTTTTCTTATCCTCCGTATATTCTGAATTGCTTCCTCCAATCCTTTTTTGGTACGAAGCAGGCCACATTTGTCATATAATTCCTTGCCAATGATTTTATGGAAATCTTCGGCGGTTCGTTTTCCCTTACAGCTTAAGAATTTTTCCATTTGCTGTTGAACATTTTGTTCCGCTTCTTCAAAGGCAGGATGATCTGCTGAAATCTTTGAATCCTTACTTTCATCTGCTAAATAATTCTGCAGGGTATAAGGCAAGACGAAATATCCGTCCACACAGGCCTGTAAAAGAGAATTGGCTCCCAGTCGGTTTGCCCCGTGATCTGAAAAGTTTGCCTCTCCAATAGCAAAAAGCCCCGGGATGGAAGTCATAAGTTCATAATCTACCCATAAACCTCCCATTGAAAAGTGGGCCGCGGGGGAAATCTTCATCGGTTCTTTATAAGCATCGGTTCCTGTAATTTTTCGGTACATGGTGAACAAGTTCCCATACCTTTCGGCAATAACATCTTTGCCGTATTCTTTAATAGCTTTGGAGAAATCCAGGTATACTGCGTTTTTAAGAGGGCCAATCCCTTTCCCAATGTCAATTTGTTCCTTGGCGGCCCTGGAAGCAATATCCCGGGGAGCAAGATTTCCAAAAGAAGGATATTTTCGCTCGAGGTAATAATCCCTATCCTCTTCAGGTATTTCACCGGGAGCTCTTGTTTCGTCTTTAGCTTTAGGCACCCATATTCTGCCGTCATTCCGAAGGGATTCACTCATTAAGGTAAGCTTGGACTGATATTCTCCGCTCTGCGGAAGGCAGGTTGGGTGAATTTGAGTCCAGCTGGGATTGGCCATGAAAGCGCCTTTTTTATGAGCCCGCCAAATAGCTGAAGCATTACAGCCCATGGCAAGGGTAGAAAGATAATAGATCTTGCCAAATCCGCCGGTGGCAAGAACTACTGTATGTGCGGCATGACGTTCAATTTCTCCTGTATCCAGATTTCGGGCAATAATTCCACGGGCCTTGCCATCAATAAGCACCAGGTCCAGCATTTCATGACGGGTAAAAAGTTTTACTTTTCCTGTGTTTTCTTGCCTCAGTAGTGCCTGGTAAGACCCCAGCAGTAATTGCTGTCCGGTTTGTCCGCGTGCATAGAAAGTCCGGGATACCTGCACCCCGCCAAAAGAGCGGTTCCTTAGATACCCACCGTATTCTCGTCCAAAAGGAACACCCTGTGCTACTGCCTGGTCTATTAAATTAGCAGAGCATTCGGCCAGTCGGTAAGTATTGGCTTCACGGGATCTAAAATCTCCTCCTTTAATAGTGTCATAAAACATTCGGTACACGCTGTCCCCATCATTCCTGTAATTCTTTGCGGCATTTACCCCACCTTGTGCAGCTACAGAATGTGCTCTTCTTGCTGAATCCTGGAAACAAAAGCTTTTTACATTATAACCCATTTCTGCGAGAGAAGCAGCAGCAGATGCACCTGCCAAGCCGGTGCCAACAACGATTACATCAAGTTTCTTTCTGTTATTCGGGCTCACCAGTTTTGCTGATGCTTTGTAATTACTCCATTTCTCAGCCAGCGGTCCCGCCGGTACTTTAGTGTTTATTATCTTACTCATAGCTGGTGATTTATATAGATGAAAACCGGAATAATAATATAGCCTATAGTAATTACAACTGCGAAAATTATTCCCAGTACCTTTATGATAGTATTATAAACGGGATGATATAAGCCTATAGTCCTGTGAGCACTAAAGACACCGTGAAGCAAATGGTATCCCAGGGCGATGATAGCTATTACGTAAAGAATAACATACCATAATTGTTCAAAAGACACCATCACCAGGGTATAGAGGTCTCTGTTGCCATTTTCATCCAGCGGCAGATCTCCAAATTTATACCTGTACCAGTAATCTTTAAAGTGGATCACTAAAAAAACAAAAACTATAACACCTAAGGCCATCATATGCCGGGAATACCAGGTGCTCGCCCTTCCTCTTCTGTCTCTTGAATAAGTAGCTCCATTAGCCTTCCTACGCTTTATTGCGAGATATATGGCATCTGCGGTGTGCAGAATTATACAGGCATACAGCACAAAGGATATAGCGATCACTAGAGGGTTGCCGCCCAGAAATTGGCTGTAAGAATTGTATTGCAGTTTTGCCGTGGCTTCGGGAAGCAGAAGCTGTAAATTTCCGGCAAGGTGAATGATCAAAAAGAAGGACAGGAAAAGACCGGTTATGGCCATAAGATTTTTCCTTGTAACTGAATTTTTAATATACCATATCATAGGTTAAAGTTTTTTATTAATCATTCTAATAGGCCACCTGAAATTGTATCAGCATTTTATTAGAGTCGTACTGGGAAGTGCCCGGTATATTAGACTTATAATCGTTGATTACTCCTACAAGGGATATTTTAGCATCATAAGTTCCGGCAAAAACCAGGCTGGCCATAGGCACATAGGTCAGAAGCTCATCATTCTCAACAGAAGTATTCCTGTCCAGATATTCCTGCCTGAAACTTAATTCCAGGGCTCGTAAGCGCGGGGCGTAGAGTTTATATCTTAATCTGGTAAGAAAATAAAAGCCTTCCATATTATAATCGTCTAGATTTGGAAGTGCTTCTTCCGAACTGCGAAATGTCTCAAAATTTGTCCCTTTCTTATATTCGGTATTAATATCAAGATCAAATCTGTCTCCCAGGGGTTGCTTCAACTGCCCGTCTATGCCATAGGCATTGGCTCTTTGGCCTTTATAACGGGCTGTACCCCCGTTGAATCCAATTTTCAAAACGGAAACAGGCATATATTCAAAACGTAAAGTTAAGTTCTTAGAACTGTCATTATCACCAATTATATTTTTGTTATTACCATTATATACTGTAAGGTAATAGGATAGAATTTTGGATTCAAGGGATCCAAAGGCGGCAGCTCCTATTTGGAAGCTTTGCCACCCGTTCCTGCCAAATAAGGAGTACTGCCTGGACCAGGCATAAGAATTATCCAGCTGAAAAGGATGCAAATCTTCCAGCCCAAAAAAGGGTCTGAACTGGCCAATCCTTAATTTAAAATAAGAATTATGAGAGTAGGTCACAAAGGCATTTTCCAGGACTTTCCCAGTTATTTCATCCTTTTTAAAATCGGCTAAATTCACCAGGATAGAAGTCGAAATCCTGTCATTAATAAAGAAGCTCGTCGATAAACGCACGTATTGCATTTCGAAAGAGTTGGTTACCACATCCTCGTCATCGACAAAGTGTTTCCCAAGATAATCTGTATCACTGTTTAGAGAAGTGGTATACCTGCCAACTACAAGGGCGTTCAATTTAAAATTTCTTTTAAAGTAGGAGTAATCGTCAATAAGGCTATCATTTTGGGCAAATGCATTCAAATTACTAAGAAGCAAGGCAAAAATTAAAGAAAAAATTGAAATACTGCAGTTTGAACAGCTTCTCATAACGGTAAATTCAGGTTAGGGACAGAAAAATATTCTTTGATAAAGGTATATACTTCCGGGAAGGCAGAAGTTGATCTTAATCAGTTCCCGGTTCATTTTTATTATAAAATTGAAATTAATTTTGGCTGGATCTGGTTTGTATATAATCATAAATTAATGTTAAACTTTTGTTTCGATTTTCCACTTTCAGCCCTATTTTCAAAGTTTTGTTCAACTACAACGTTTTCGCTTATAGCAAGGGCTCCCAGCGCATTTGAGGTATCTTATAAGCAGATGAAATATGACCGTCGTCATATTTTTGAGGAGGAAGGAAAAGTATCTTTAGTTACTTTCTAAAACAAATTTTTTTTGTACGAATTTCATAAGGAAAGTAGAGTACTTTTTTAACCGCTTAAAACTATGATTATGAAAAATTTATTAATTCCATTCGACTTTTCTGATGTTTCAATGAATGCCTTGCTGTATGCCATTAAATTTGGATCCAGGTGCGAGAAAGCAACGATCAATCTGCTCTACATTTCCAAAACAAAGATGGAAAAGGATAAAGAAAAAGAGCTCAAAAAGAATTTTGATGAATTGCTGAAAAAACATCAGGGTGCCGGTGAGCCCGAGATGAGTTACCATTTTCGCACCGGACATTTTACAGATGCTGTTGTTGATATCCATAAAACACTGGATATAGATCTTGTGATAATGGGTACTAGCGGTGCCGAAGAAGGAGCAGAATCTCCGGTAACCAGGACCTCCAGGTTTGTACTGGAAGCAGATTTGCCTGTATTAGTAGTACCTGTGAGCCATAAATATTTTAAACTGGACAAGATATTGCTGGCATTGGGAGAAGATGTGATGCATGACACTTCCACATTAAACCTGTTGCTGGATGTCTCCAGTAGATCTAATGCAGAGGTTGATGTGCTCACAGTAAGTCGCAGCCCGGAAAGTTTAGGATATTCTGAAGCCGATGAAAAAAATGAGAACACCCTGCAGTATTATCTTGAAATGTTTTACTCTCATCATAGTTTTGCAGAGAATGAAGATATCCTGGAAGGTATTGATACTTATATCAAAAAGCATGACGTGGATCTATTGGCCATTATGCCTAAAACTCATTCTAAAACCGGTTCCCCATCTAAAGGAAAATTAACAAGGGAGATAACTTTAAAGAGTGAAATCCCAGTCCTTGTATTGGATTAACCCCAAGTAAAGATGTATTTGCTTCTCGCTATACTCGGAATAACTATAGTACTCTTTGTGTGGGATAAATATCCGCCAGACGTGGTAGCTCTAATGTCTATGTTAGCCCTGTTCCTCTTTGGAATTCTGGACCTTTCTGAGACACTTAGTGGTTTTAGTAATCCTACGGTTATAATGATTGCCGCTTTGTTTATTATTGGAGAAGGTCTCTCCAGAACAGGGTGGACTGCCCTGGCAGGAAGAAAGTTTGTTGCTTATGCAAGAAAGAGCAACAACAGGCTGCTTATACTTATAACGCTGGGCTCTGGCCTGCTTTCAGGAGTAGTGAGCAACACCGGTGCCGTAGCCGCCCTTATGCCTATGACGGTCTCAGCGGCCTGGACTGCAGGAACCCTGCCCTCCAAATTACTTATCCCAATGGCTTATGGCTCCAATACTGGTGGCCTTCTTACCTTAACAGGTACTCCCCCGAACATCATTGTGAGTGATACGCTCATTCAGAATGGAATGGACGGGTTTTCCTTCTTTGAATTCAGCCTTATAGGGGTTCCTTTACTTATTATTACTTTGCTTTATTTCAGGTATATAGGTCAAAAGCTTTTACCCGCCAGGCAAAGTAAGGACCGGCCCATAAATATTGATTCTGAAATGCATAAATGGATTGAGGATTACAGTATTGGGCATAATTTGTACCGATTAAGGATTAGATCCATGTCTCCTTTTCTTAATACCAAAATTGCAGACTGGAATCTTGAAGAAAAATACGGGGTATCTATTGTAAGATTAAGGCGCAGGCATTCAAAACCCTTTAAAAGGCAATCCAAATTTGTGGAGATCCCTTTACAGGGAACCAAATTGCTGTATCATGATGTTATTATTGTAAAAGGAAGTACAGAAGGGGTAGATAGACTGATCCTGGATTTCAACCTGGTTATAATTCCAAATGATAAAGAACTTAAGGAAGAGTTGATAAACCTGGAAGTGGGTATGGCCCAAATGGTAGTCACTCCTAGCTCAAGGCTTGTTGGGCAAACCGTTGCTATGGGTACTTACCTGGAGCAAACCGGCATACAATTACTGGGGGTTTCCCGGGGGAACAAACCTTTAACCGAAAGTAAAATAAAGATCCATGCCGGTGACAGTTTTGTCGTACGAGGCTCATGGAAGAATATAGACAACCTGAAATCAATCCATGAAAACCTGGTAATTGTTGGTAGCCCCGAGGCCATGAGTAAGGATGTAGATATGCTTAGCTACAGATCCTTTATTGCAATGGGTGCCCTGTTGCTGCTGATACTCCTTCTGGTTTTTGATGTGATGCCGGGATCTGTCGCGGCATTAATATGCGCAGGAATCGTTATGCTTACCGGCTGTGTTCCCATAGCAAAGGCCTACAGCGGGATAAGCTGGACCAGTGTGATAATGATAGCTGCAATGATCCCGATGGGATTGGCCTTACAAAAAACCGGCCTGGCACAAATTGCAGCTAATGGGTTAGTAAATTCTCTGGGAGCCATTCACCCAACGGCACTTCTTGCGGGAATATTCCTGGTGACTTCCCTTTTTAGTCAAGCCATAAGTAATTCGGCTACAGCCATTCTTATGGCTCCTATTACCCTCTATGCTTCCGGCAAGCTCGGATTATCGGTAGAACCATTTTTGATGGTGGTTGCCGTAAGTGCCTCTACCGCCTGTTTAACCCCTGTTGCAACTCCAACCAATGCAATGGTAATGACAGCCGGGAATTACAAGTTTGTCGATTATTTTAAAGTTGGAGCTCCACTTCTTTTATTGCTTTTCATTGCTACAATTATCCTCGTGCCGCTAATATGGCCTTATTAATATGATTAAACCTTAAATTATGGAAACACTAGTCAAAAATTCCGATGCCACTATTTTAAAAAAATACGGATTAAAAGACACTGTAGCCCACCGAAACCTTTCCGGAGAAGAGTTACAGAAGATCACCGTAGAGAAAAATATGGGTGTAGAAACAGAAAACGGCACTTTAGCCGTTAAAACCGGAAAATTTACGGGGCGGTCTCCGCAGGATCGTTTTCTTGTGAAAGATGATTATACAAGGGAAAAAGTTTGGTGGGGGAAGGTCAATAAACCAATTTCTCCTGATAATTTTAATCAACTTTATGACAGGGTCACCGCTTACCTTAGCGGGAAAGAGGTCTATGTACATGATGGCTATGTAGGAGCTTACCCTGAATATCGGCTTAATGTACGTACTATCGCAGAGTACCCCTGGTCTGCTTTCTTTGTAAAGAACATGTTTCTTCGGCTTAAAGATGAAGAGCTTGAAGATTTTAAAGAAGACTGGTTGGTAATTTGTGCACCCGGTTACGTAGAACAAGACCCTGAAACCTATGGCCTACGCCAGGGAAATTTCAGCATACTTAACTTCAGTAGAAAAATTGCCCTGATTGGAGGATCGGCTTATACAGGCGAAATGAAAAAAGGTATTTTCTCTGCACTAAACCTCATTCTGCCGGTGGAGAAAAACGTATTACCTATGCACTGTTCTGCCAACGTAGGAAAAGATGGGGATACTGCAATTTTTTTCGGTCTTTCGGGCACCGGAAAAACCACTCTTTCCGCAGATCCTGAACGCAAACTTATAGGTGATGATGAACACGGCTGGACAGCAAAAAATATCATATTTAATTTTGAAGGCGGGTGCTACGCCAAGGTGATAGACCTTACTGAAGATAAGGAGCCGGATATTTACAGGGCTATTAAACCCGGAGCTATGCTGGAAAACGTTATTTTTAAGGATAACAGTAGGAAGGTAGATTTTGAAGATAGCAGTATTACCCAGAATACACGGGTAAGTTATCCTATAGATCACATTGAAAATATTCAACAGCCTTCCTTTGCAGAAAACCCTACCAATATCTTTTTCCTTACTTGTGATGCTTTTGGAGTGCTTCCCCCTGTATCCAGGCTTACTCCCGGGCAGGCGGCCTATCATTTTATATCAGGTTACACCGCAAAGGTAGCAGGAACAGAAGCCGGCATTCATGAGCCCGTTCCCTCTTTCTCGGCCTGTTTTGGAGAACCTTTTATGCCTCTGCACCCAACGGTTTATGGAGAAATGCTGAGTAAAAAAATGACTGAAGCAAATGTTAAGGTTTGGCTTATAAATACCGGTTGGAGTGGTGGCGCTTATGGAGTGGGCTCCAGAATAAAACTTAAATACACCCGTGCCATGATTTCAGCCATTCTTGAAGGACAACTGGAAAATATCGATTTTAAATTGCATCCTATTTTTGGTCTTCATATGCCTGTTTCCTGCCCCGGGGTTCCTGCAGAGACGCTGGACCCAATAAATACCTGGGAGAATAAGGGAGCTTATATTCAAAAGGCAATACAGCTGGCCCACTCGTTCCACCTGAATTTTGAAAAATTTGCAGGAGAGGCTTCCGAGCAAATCCTCACAGGAGGGCCCCTTATCGATGAACACCATCACCTGGAAGAACATTTTTAAATCGGGGTACACTACTTAAATAGCAATTTTAAAAAGCTTTGGGGTGCCATTTATGGGGCTCCAAAGCTTTTTCTTTGCCTGGACCTGATTCCTGAGTAAATACATACTCTATTAACTCCTGTAATAATTAATGCGCTTGTGAAGCATTTATTAAGGAATGGAAACGGAATACAAGATGAATTCGGAATATTTACGTATTATTAATCTTCCACTAATTTTATACTGAAATCTAACTTTCAGGATCTGTTTGTGCAGTTTTTAATTCATGGTATTTGGTAATATACCTTCCAAAAAGATCACGTTGCAAATAATCAACAGGCGTAAAGTTTATTACATTGGCAGGAATAATTATAGGATCCTTCACCACTCTCGGGATTTCCATAGTCATTTCGTAAATCATTCCTTCGTTTAAAAAAGTGTTTATCTTATACCATTTGTCCAGCCTTCCAGATGAAATAATAGTTGAATTTCCTTCTGTTTTCACAGCTACCACACGTTCCCGGACAGTGCGATAATTGTCATTCATCGAGGTATCCTTGCTGGCGCAGCTAATAAGTAATAAAATTGAAAAAAAGTAAAATAGTTTTTTCATAATTAATTGAGGTTTAGTTAAAAAAATAAATCATCAATAAATATGCCTGTTTTATTTGTGAATATTTTCTAGAAAAACAAATCTATTAGTAATCGGTTTACATTTTTCATTTATTAGAAATAAAAAAGAAAGAATAATTGAATGAGATTATAAAAAGGAATCAAATGATTCCCCCTTTGATTTTTGCATCTAAACCTTTAAAAAAAGGGAATGTTTTACCATATAGCTTAGAAGTTTTTTATAAATAATTTAACCCCAGCCTGTAAGAGACAAATTGCCTTGGGTGTCTCCTTCCAACGTCTTTCACCGACTTAATCAAAAATTTCACCGACTTTTTTTGATTTTGAGCTACTTATGCTGTAAGTTTACTCTTGTTGATTTTGAGCGTAGCCGGAGGAGAAACTTTAAGGTTTGTAGATAAAGGTGAGCTGTTTTATTCTACTACTTTTTACTTTAATTTTGTATCGGAACCCCAAGTCCCCGATTATATAAAAGCATTACCCCTTTAACTTTTTTGTGATTCCAAGGAATGTATTACATTACGCACGTCTATGAGGGTAAATTATAAATACGGAATAATAATTTCAGCCTTCCTGCTGTTTTTTTCCTTTGAGGTATTCACCCAAACCGGTCCGCCGGAGCCACAAATGAATCAAGGAAAAGGACAAGGCCCACCCTGTGTGCCTAAGGGTAATGATGGCAATGGGTTTCCTAACCCACCACCACCCGGGCTATGCCTTCCTGTTGACGATTATATTCCATACCTGCTGGTAGGCGGATTGCTTATTGGCCTAATTTATACTACTAAAAAAATAGCTAAGCCTGGCGAAGTTCATTAAGGCGTTTCACGTATTTCCCAATAACATCAAATTCCAGGTTCACCTTATCACCAATTTTTAGGTTTTTAAAGGTGGTGTGCTCGTAGGTGTAAGGGATAATGGCTACGCTGAATTCATTTATTTTTGAATTAACAACTGTTAAACTCACCCCGTTAACCGTGATAGAACCTTTTTCAATGGTCACATTCTGTTGTGCAGGATCATATTCGAAGGTGAATTCCCAGCTACCATCTTTTTCAAGTACGTTTTTACAAATTGCCGTCTGGTCTACATGGCCCTGTACGATATGGCCGTCCAGCCGTGCCCCGATTTTCATGCCGCGTTCTAAATTGACGAAATCGCCAACTTTAAGATCGCCCAAACTGGATTTATCCAGGGTTTCCTGGATGGCGGTTACTGTATATTCTTCGCCTTTTATATTTACTACTGTTAGGCAAACCCCATTATGGGCCACACTTTGATCTACTTTTAATTCTGAAGTGATTTGAGCCTTCACTTTTATATTCAGGTTGCCATTTTCATGGTTCAGTTCGGTAATCTCACCTGTTTCTTCAATGATTCCGGTAAACATGTTATATAATATTGGTTACATTTGTGATGTAAAAATAGCAATAAAAAGCCGGGAAGTATATGAAACACGCTGAAAAGGTAAAATTAGGAATTAGTATTGGAGACCTTAATGGGATTGGTGGCGAGATAGTGCTTAAAACCTTTGATGATTCACGGATGCTTGATTTTTGCACTCCGGTTATATTCGCTAATACCAAAACTCTCAATTTTGTAAAAAAACACTTTAAACTCTCCCTTAATTTCCAGGGGATAGATGAGCCTTCTAAAGCTATAGACGGAAAGATTAATGTAGTAAATGTCTGGAAGGAAAACGTAAATATAGATTTTGGGCAGGAAGATCCTAAAGTGGGTGAATTTGCATTCAAATCTTTGGAAGCTGCTGCGGCTGCGCTAAAAGCAAATGATATAGATATCCTGGTTACGGCACCCATCAATAAACATTCTATCCAAAGCGAAAAATTTAATTTTCCGGGACATACCGATTATCTTGCACGGGAACTTGAAGGTGAAAGCCTTATGTTTATGATAAGCGACGAGCTTCGGGTAGGGCTCTTTACCGATCATGTGGCCCTTAAGGATATTGCCAAAGTGATCACTCCTGAACTCATTGAGAAGAAAATAAGATTAATTCAGAACAGTCTGAAACAGGATTTCAGAATATCAAAACCAAAGGTTGCGGTGCTGGGTATCAATCCCCACAGCGGTGATCAGGGAGTGATTGGGAAAGAAGATGAAGAAATAATGAAGCCCACACTCGAGAAATTACGGGATAAAGGGGATCTTGTATACGGCCCCTATTCGGCTGATAGCTTCTTTGGATCAAAAAACTATAAGAATTTTGATGCCGTAATAGCCTCTTATCACGACCAGGGCCTTATACCTTTTAAAACGCTTTCCTTTGGAAACGGGGTGAATTACACTGCCGGATTAAGCAAAGTACGTACCTCACCCGATCACGGGACCGCTTTTGAAATTGCCGGAAAAGGGGAAGCCGATATCAACTCATTTAAGGAGGCTGTTTTTAAAGGAATTGAGATTTTCAATTGTCGTGAAGAATATGCCGAACTCACCAAAAACCCGCTTAAAAAACAACGCAAAAAGATATGAACAAAAATTTGTTTATAAATCATCGTTAATTTATTAATTTTTATATCTTTGCACCCGCCTTATCCTGAGGGAATAGGCGCTCGAAACTGATGATGAAATGAGGAAACTAGCTAAGTATACAATCCCTTATGTGGGATTGAAGCTGGGAAAACACCGGTTTGAGTACGAGATAGATAACACGTTCTTTGAACATTTTGGGTACGAAGAATTTAATGATGCCAGGCTTAAGCTGGACTTGTTGTTTGAAAAAAAAACAACAATGATGGAGCTAACATTTACGGTGAGTGGAACAGTGAATGTAAATTGCGACCTCACCAACGAGCCTTACGACCAACCTATAGAAGGGGAGTTGTTTTTGGTAATTAAATTCGGCAACGAGTATAACGATGATAATGAAGACCTGTTAATTTTACCTCACGGAGAATATGAGGTAAATATACAGCAGTATATTTATGAGCTTGTCGTGCTCTCGGTACCTTTAAAGAAAGTTCACCCGGGCGTAGAAGACGGCACGTTGAAATCTGAAGTACTTGATAAACTGGACGAGTTCAGCTTAACAGAAAAGAAGAAAAAAGAGGAACAAACAGACCCTCGATGGGATAAATTAAAAAACTTATTAAACGATAAATAATAGCAAGCCATGGCACATCCAAAGAGAAAAATCTCTAAAACAAGAAGAGATAAAAGAAGGACACATTACAAAGCATCGGTACCTAAAATTGCTACCGATCCTACTACAGGCGAAGCACATTTGTACCACAGAGCGCACTGGCACGAAGGTAAACTGTACTACCGAGGTCAGATTTTGATTGACAACACAGAAGAAGTTGAAGCTTAATAATTTAGAGCTTCCTTAATTATAGAAACTCTCACCTTGTGGGAGTTTTTTGTTTTAAGTTGAATAAGTCCTAAAAAGACCTTAATTTGCACCCCCGTTAAAGTTATATTTAGTACATTTCTTTAGCGGGTTTTTGCCAAAAAAGGCCCGGAAAGGTGTTTAATTTTGATGTGTATGAATGAAATCACAGCTGCAATAACCGCTGTGGGTGCCTATGTGCCCGAAGATATTTTGACCAACAAAATGTTGGAGGAAATGGTTGATACTAATGATGAGTGGATAACCTCCAGAACAGGCATCAAAGAGCGCCGCATCCTCAAAGATCCCGATAAAGGGACTTCTTACCTTGCCATAGAGGCAGCGAAAAATCTAATTGAAAAATCCAGCCTGGATCCCGCTGAAATTGATGTGGTGATTCTCGCTACAGCTACTCCAGATATGCCGGTGGCTGCATCAGCAGTGCACGTCGCAACCCAGATTGGAGCAGTTAACGCCTTCGGATACGACCTGCAGGCAGCCTGTTCAGGATTTTTATACGCGATGTCCACGGCATCAGCTTATATAGAATCCGGCAGATACAAAAAAGTACTGGTAATAGGAGCCGATAAAATGTCTTCCATAATCGATTATACTGACAGAACAACCTGCATTATTTTTGGAGATGGAGCTGGAGCAGTCCTTATGGAACCAAATGACGAAGGCTTCGGGCTTCAGGATGAGATCCTTAGAAGTGACTCTGTGGGCCGCGCGTCTTTAAATATTGAAGCCGGCGGATCTATAATGCCTCCTAATGAGCAAACAGTTGCCAGAAAACTCCATTTTGTGCGTCAGGATGGAAAAACAGTTTTTAAATTTGCGGTTTCAAATATGGCAGAAGTCAGTGAGCACATCATGAAACGCAACCATTTAACCAATGAAGATGTAGATTGGCTGGTAGCACACCAGGCCAATAAACGTATTGTTGGTGCCACCGCTAAACGTATGAACCTTGAAGATGAAAAGGTACTTATGAATATTGAACGTTACGGTAACACTACTTCGGCAACTTTGCCTTTGTTGCTTAGCGATTACGAGAAAAATTTTAAAAAAGGAGATAATATTATTTTCGCTTCATTTGGAGGAGGTTTCACCTGGGGAGCCACTTTCCTGAAATGGGCTTATAATTCTTAAAAAACCAACACCCTAACATTATGGATTTAAAAGAAATTCAGAATTTAATCAAGTTTGTAGCCAAGTCTGGCGCCAGCGAGGTAAAACTGGAAACAGGTGATGTGAAGATCACTATCAAAACAGGCTCAGACGAAAAGGAAACAACCATTGTTCAGCAAGTGCCTATGGGCAATCAAATGCCCCAACAAATGCCGGTCCAACAGCAACAGGCTCCGGTACCTGCACAGGAGAATGCACCTGCACCTGCAGCCGGGGAGAAAAAGACCTCAGACGAAGACAACTCAAATTACGTTACTATAAAGTCTCCTATAATTGGAACTTTTTATCGTAAACCTTCGCCAGATAAGCCAACCTTCGTAGAAGTTGGAGACTCAATTAAGGAAGGGGATGTACTTTGCGTTATTGAAGCCATGAAACTCTTCAATGAAATTGAGAGTGAAGTTTCAGGAAAAATAGTGAAGGTTCTTGTAGATGATGCTTCTCCGGTAGAGTTCGATCAGCCATTATTTTTAGTAGATCCATCATAAATTACTGCCCATTTAGCTTAAGGGAGTTTTTCCCTGGGTCAAAAAAACAATAGGTATGTTTAAAAAAATATTAATTGCCAACAGGGGCGAAATTGCATTGCGCATTCTTCGTACCTGTAAAGAAATGGGAATTAGCACTGTTGCGGTGTATTCTACCGCCGATGCTGAAAGCCTTCACGTAAGGTTTGCCGATGAGGCCGTATGTATTGGCCCGCCGCCAAGTAACCTATCTTATCTTAAGATCTCTAATATTATTGCGGCTGCTGAAATCACTAATGCAGATGCTATCCATCCGGGGTACGGGTTTTTATCTGAAAACGCCAAGTTTTCCAAGATCTGTGAAGAACACGACATTAAGTTTATTGGCGCTTCAGCCGATATGATCAGCAAAATGGGAGATAAGGCTACGGCTAAAGCTACTATGAAAGCTGCCGGTGTGCCCTGCGTGCCTGGTTCAGAAGGAATCCTGGAGGATTATGAGGATTGTCTTAAAACTGCAAAAGAAATAGGATTTCCTGTAATGCTTAAAGCTACCGCCGGAGGTGGTGGTAAAGGAATGCGTGCCGTATGGAAAGAAGAAGACCTGCAAAATGCCTGGGATTCTGCGCGTCAGGAATCAAGCGCAGCTTTTGGAAACGATGGGATGTATATGGAAAAACTTATTGAAGAGCCACGCCATATCGAGATCCAGATCGTGGGAGATAGCAGCGGAAAAGCCTGCCACCTTTCTGAAAGAGACTGTTCGGTACAGCGCCGTCACCAGAAACTAACTGAAGAAACCCCATCTCCGTTTATGACCGATAGCCTTCGGAAGAAAATGGGTGAGGCCGCAGTAAAAGCCGCTGAATACATAAAATACGAAGGAGCGGGAACCATAGAATTTTTGGTGGATAAACATCGTAATTTCTATTTCATGGAGATGAATACCCGTATACAGGTGGAACATCCTATTACCGAACAGGTGATAGATTACGATCTTATAAGGGAACAGATCATGGTAGCCTCTGGGGTACCTATTTCCGGAAAAAATTATTTCCCGCAATTGCACTCTATCGAATGCCGAATCAACGCTGAAGACCCTTATAACAACTTTAGGCCTTCTCCAGGAAAGATCACCAATCTTCACGCACCAGGCGGACACGGAGTGCGAATTGATACTCACGTGTATAGTGGATATATCATTCCGCCAAACTACGACTCTATGATCGCCAAACTTATTACGACTGCCCAAACCAGGGAAGAAGCGATCAATAAAATGAAGCGTGCTTTGGATGAATTTGTTATTGAAGGAATTAAAACTACCATTCCTTTCCACAGACAACTCATGGATCATCCCGATTATATTGAAGGTAATTACACTACCAAATTCATGGAGGATTTTAAAATGAAACCTATGGAAGAAGTAGAATAGTTTTACTTTAACTAAAAAGAATATCCCCATAGTTTTTTAGCTATGGGGTTTTTTGTATCTGTTTATTGGAAACTTTCTGTATTTTCAGGGAAAATTTAACAGCCGATGAATTTTTCTTATTGGGAAACTAAAACCTGGTTTTCAAATCTTGATTATTGCATAGTTGGAAGCGGGATAACCGGTCTCAATTGTGCTCTCGATCTTAAAAAACATTTCCCGAAAGCCCGTATTCTCGTTCTGGAAAGCGGATTCCTGCCTAATGGGGCGAGCACCAAGAACGCGGGTTTTGCCTGTTTTGGAAGTCTCTCCGAGATCAGGGACGATCTACAATCCCATTCTGAAGAAGAAGTTGTGGAGCTGGTTAAAAAACGTTTAAGGGGACTTAAACTTTTAAGGCAAAATCTTGGAGATGCTAATATAGGTTACAAAGAATATGGAGGCTACGAGCTTTTTACTAACGAGGACCAAGCTTTGTATGAAGAATGCTTTTCTGAAATGCCCAGGGTTAATACATTGCTGGAGTCGGTTTTTGGAGAAAAGGTTTTTAGCAAAGAAAAAATCGTCTTTGGCTTTAGGAATATTCAGAAAAAACTTATTTATAACCAATTTGAAGGACAGCTGGATACCGGCAAAATGATGCAAAACTTGTTGCGCAAAGTCCAGTCAGCTGGTGTTAAAATCCTGAATACTATTAGCGTTGAAGAATTTTCAGAAAATGGAAATTCAGTAAAAATAAAAACCGATAAAGGGGAGTTTTCGGCAAAAAAACTGCTTATTGCCACAAATGGTTTCGCGGGGAAACTCGGCATTGAGAAAGTAAAACCAGCCCGTGCTCAGGTACTCATTACAAAACCAATTAAGGATTTGGAAATCAAAGGTACCTTCCACCTGGATAAGGGATTTTATTATTTCAGAAATATCGATGATCGTATCTTGCTGGGCGGTGGAAGAAATCTCGATTTTAAAGCTGAAGAAACCACCGAGATGGCTCAAACAAAACTAATTCAGGATCGCCTGGAAGAAATGCTAAAAACTACCATTTTACCTGAAGTTCAATTTGAAATTGACCACCGCTGGAGCGGAATAATGGGGGTTGGAAAACAGAAAAAACCTATTGTGAAACAGCTTTCAGAAAACATTTATTGCGGTGTGCGGCTTGGAGGAATGGGGGTTGCCATAGGTAGCCTAGTTGGGAAAGAACTTTCAGAGCTTGTGAAATGATAAAAAAGATATTTAGGTTTATTTGGAAACTCATCGCTGCACTTATTCTATTTTCGGTTTTGGCGGTTGTGTTTTTAAATTGGTTGCCGGTAATGTTTACGCCGCTTATGGGGATTCGTTACCTGGAAAATCCGGATGAGAATATTCAGCATAGCTGGGTGCCTCGCGAAGAGATTTCTTTACACCTCCAACTTGGAGTTATCGCCAGCGAAGATCAGAATTTCGTTAAGCATAATGGTTTCGACTTCGAGGCCATTGAAAAAGCACTGGAGGAAAACAAGGAGGGAAAACGAGTGCGGGGTGCCAGCACCATTTCCCAGCAAACTGCAAAAAATGTATTTCTGTGGCCGGGAAGAAATTGGGTGAGAAAGGGGGTGGAGGTATATTTTACCTTTTTAATCGAGACTTTTTGGAGTAAGGAACGCATTTTGGAAGTTTATCTTAATAGCATTGAAATGGGACCTGGAATTTATGGGGCTGAAGCTGCAGCCCAATATTGGTTTAACAAACCGTCTTCAGAGCTAATGCCTTTTGAAGCAGCCGCCATAGCTGCTATTTTACCTAATCCACGGCAGTACAGAGCTAATCCTGCCAGCAGCTATATTGAGGGTCGCAAGAGTTGGATTGTTAAACAAATGAAGAATTACGGAGAATTCAGTTTTGAAAAAAGAGAAGAATGAGTGAATTAAAAAAGAAATTGATAGCGGAAGCCGGTTCGTATGTAGAGGAGCGATTAAAACGCATTCATACCGCCATAGACGACCTGCAGGCCGCACTTAAATTGGAAACCAAATGCTCTATGGGCGATAAATATGAAACCGGCCGGGCAATGCTGCACCTGGAATTTGAAAAACTATCGGGGCAGCTGGAACAATACGGCAAGCTCAAAAAAACCCTGAATGCTATTCCCGTGCAAGCTCAGAACAAGGTGGATTTTGGAAGTATAGTAAAGACGAATGCTGCTAATTATTTTATTGCCGTGCCGGCGGGAGAGTTAAGGCTTGATTCAGAAAAATTCTATGCTGTGGGCACTAATTCTCCGGTAGCTCTTGCTATGAAAAATAAAAAATCCGGGGAGGATTTTACCCTTAATGGTCAAATCTATAGTATTCTAAGCGTAGAATAGCTATTTCCTGGCTTCAATGAGCTTAGGAGAGATTTTAATACCAATAGTATCACCTTCTTTTAAATTTGTTGGATTTTCGATAAAAATATCCTGGTCGTTTAGGTCTGCTTTTATTAAATAATGTTGGCCGCGGAAAAAGTTTTTTCTTACACCTACTTTTATTTCAGATTTGTTCGAGACACTTATTTCGTGAGGATATACCAGAATTTTCTTCCTGCTGGTTTCTGATCTATCCAGATTCTTTAGCATAATCTCATTTATTTCTCCAAAAAGGGAGGCCACATACTTATTAGGCGGATTCTGGTAAAGTTGTTTCGGGCTGCCTTCAGCGTGAATTTTTGCGTTTTTAAGCACTATGGTTTTATCTGCAAAAGAAAGGGCATCTGTACTGTCGTGGGTTGCCACTATACAGGTGATGTTCTTTTCTGCCAGGTAAGAAAATAGCTGGCGTCGCAGATTATTTTTTCTGAAATGATCGATATGGCTAAAGGGTTCATCAAGCAATAGTAATTCCGGCTCATTTGCAAGGGCTCTGGCCAGGGCGACGCGTTGTTGCTGGCCACCGCTTAGGTGTTTTGCTTTCTCATCTGCAAGTTCGGTCATTTCTACTACTTCTAAAAGTTCTTTGACCCGACGTGTTTTCTTTCGCGGATACATATTGCTGAGGTGCTTTCCTATATTTTCAGCAACAGTCAAGGGAGGCATCAGGTCAAAATCCTGGGCGAGATATTTTATAAAAGGTTCCCCGGGAACAATATTATATTGCGGCCCAAGCAATTCCTGATCGTTCCAAAAAATTTTGCCATCGGTATGCAGCAGGCCATAAATAAGTTTTAAAAGAGTGCTTTTACCACAACCACTCTCGCCAATAACAGAGAGATTTTCTCCTTTCTTCAAACTGAAACTCAGGTTCTTTAGGACTGGTTTCTCCAGGTAAGCGAAGGAAACGTTCTTTAATTTAAGCATAACACAAGTTCTTGTTGAGGAAAGGATGATTTAAAAACAATTAGAGTCTTAATTTCAATAACTTTTCCGGGCTTAAAGCTAATTAAGCTTAAAGAGTTTTGAGAGAAAAATATGGAAAAAATACTGAAATAACCCGCAGTGACGAAGAAAAATCGGGAACGGAAAACGGTAAAGAAAACCGCCGGCATACTTAGTGCCGGCGGCTGATTTAAAGAGTTATTCTTTCAACTAGCCTTTAACCTTTTCTATTTTGGTAGGCAAAGTTTCAAAACCCATATTATAAAGGGTAAACCCAAAAACATCGGCATATTCCTCTATGATCATTTTTGTAGGTTTTCCGGCACCGTGACCGGCTTTGGTTTCGATCCTAATCAGCACAGGATTGTTCCCGGCTTGTTTCTCCTGTAATTCTGCAGCAAACTTAAAAGAATGTGCAGGCACAACGCGGTCGTCATGATCTCCTGTGGTTACCAGGGTAGCCGGATATTCTACTCCTTCTTTCACATTGTGTACGGGAGAATATTCATAAAGGTATTTAAACATTTCCTCGTTGTCTTCTGAAGTCCCGTAATCATATGCCCAACCTGCACCGGCAGTAAAAGTGTGGTAGCGCAGCATATCCATAACCCCTACGGCAGGTAAAGCTACCTTCATCAGCTCAGGTCTTTGGGTCATCGTGGCTCCAACCAGAAGACCTCCATTTGATCCACCCCTAACAGCAAGATAATCGCTGGAAGTATAATTTTCTTCAATAAGGTATTCCGCAGCGGCGATAAAGTCATCAAAAACGTTTTGTTTTTTAAGTTTAATACCGGCATCGTGCCACTCTTTTCCGTATTCACCACCTCCTCTAAGGTTTGGCACGGCATAAACGCCTCCCTGCTCAAGCCAAACCGCATTAGCTGTGCTGAAAGACGGGGTTAGACTTATATTAAAGCCTCCATAACCATAAAGCATGGTTGGGTTTTTACCATCAAGTTCAAGGCCTTTTTTGTGAGTGATAATCATTGGTACTTTTGTACCATCCTTAGATTTATAGAATACCTGCTTACTTTCAAAATCTTCAGGGTTGAATTTTATCGCGGGTTTGTTATAAACTTCAGAAGTACCCTGCTCAATATCAAATTTATAAATAGTACCCGGGGTAACGTAATTGGTAAAAGAATAGTAAAGTTCTTTCTCGTCTTTTTTGGCACCAAAGCCACCGGCCGAGCCTATTCCGGGAAGTTCGATCTCTCTTACCAGTTCTCCGTCGTAGTCATATTGTTTTACCTGGGAAATGGCATCAACCATATATTCGGCAAAAATATAGCCACCTCCGGTTGAGGGGCTAAGCACATTTTCGGTTTCCGGGATAAGATCTTTCCAGTTTTCAGGTGTTGGATTAGCCGCGTCTACGGTTACAATTCGTTTATTAGGGGCATCGAGATTTGTAACTATTAAAAACTTGCTTCCCTCGTTATCCATCACATAAGTGTCGGTCTCTTCATGGTCTAAAATAGTGACCAGTTCAGGATTATCCTGCTGAAGGTCCATCATATAGAGTTTTCCTCCGGAAGTTGAATTATTTGCTGAAATGAACAAATAGCGATTATCTTCTGAAACGCTACCTCTTACATACCGATGTTTCTGTTCTTCAGTATCACCAAAGATCACTTTGTCTTCTTCCTGAGAAGTTCCTAATTTATGGTAAAATAGTCGGTGCTGATCGGTTTTTGCGGAAAGCTCACTACCCTCGGGTTTTTCATAACTGGAATAATAGAAACCATCGTTTTCTTTCCAGGAGATCCCGCTGAATTTTACATCTCTCAAGGTGTCTTCTACAACTTCTTTGTTTTCAGTATCTATAATAATAATTTTTCTCCAGTCGCTTCCACCCTCAGAAATGGCATAGGCTGCTTTTTTACCATTCTCTGAGAAACTTAGTCCAGCCAGAGAAGTAGTGCCGTCTTTACTGAATTTATTAGGGTCTAAAAAGACCTCAGTCTCCCCTTCTTCTTTCTTTTTACGGTATACCACATATTGATTCTGTAGCCCATCGTTTTTCGAGAAATAAATATAATCGCCTTCTTTTCTTGGGGCGCTTATTTTCTCATAATTCCAGATTTCTGTAAGTCTTTCCTCGAGGTCTTTTCGAAATGGAATTTTTTCAAGATAACCGAATGTTACTTCATTTTGGGCTTTCACCCATTCTTCGGTTTCTTCGCTGCGGTCGTCCTCCAGCCAGCGGTAAGGGTCTTTTACTTCGGTGCCAAAATAATTTGTTACCGTATCTACTTTTTTAGTTTCAGGATAATTCAAACTGATTTCGTTTTCGGTTTTAGAATCGGTGCAGGAAGCCAGGACGGCGAGTGCAAAAATTCCGGAGAATGTTTTTTTCATAAATTATGTTTTGAT
>NZ_DATCSO010000079.1:0-4072 GCF_036568425.1 Salegentibacter sp.
GAAATAATGTTTTAAGCCGGCATATAACAAAGCCCTTTCCTTGATCTCGGCGGTTCTGGTGATGTCGTTATTGCTGCCGCTTACGATACATACCACGTTTTTACCTTTTATCTCTTCAGCAAAATGGTCCAGGGCCGAAATAGCCATAGCTCCTGCAGGTTCTACCACTATAGCATCCTGGTTATACAGATCGAGAATTGTTTGACATATTTTTCCTTCTGGGATAGTAATCATCTCATCAAGATTCTCTCTACATATCGCAAAATTCATGCTACCAACCTTCTGCACGGCTGCTCCGTCTACAAAACCTTTAATATTGCCCAGTTCTACTACTTTCCCTTGTTTCAGTGAGGAAGTCATGGAAGCTGCGCCTTCCGGCTCAATACCAATTATTTTAGTTTTGGGAGAAAGTTCCTTGAATATAGAGGAGATTCCGGCTAGAAGTCCGCCACCGCCAAGTGGTGCAAAAACGTAATCTATTGGTTCGCTGGCTTGCTCCAGGATCTCCAGGCCAATAGTGGCCTGACCTTCGATAACTTTCTCATCGTCAAAAGGATGAATAAAAACCAGATCGTATTTCTCACGGTGCTTCATCGCATTTTTAAAGGCATCATCAAAGGTATCCCCCTTCAGAACAACTTCAACACAATCGCCGCCAAACATCTTGGTTTGTTCCACTTTTTGGCGGGGAGTGGTAATTGGCATATAGATCACGCCTTTTGCCTGCAGTTTATTACAGGCAAAAGCAACACCTTGTGCATGGTTCCCTGCACTGGCACAAATTACCCCCCGGTCCAATTGCTCCTGCGGAAGGCTGGCAATTTTATTATAAGCTCCCCGAATTTTATAGGATCGCACCTGCTGCAAATCTTCCCTTTTCAACATCACATTAGCTGAAAATTTGTTGCTATAGGTAAAAGACTGCATCAAGGGTGTTTTTACCACCACTTTAGAAATTCGCTCAGCCGCTTCTTTTACAGCCTTAAGACTGGGTTTATATGTTTTTTTCTCTGCCAGTAAAGTGCTCATCTTATTCGTGTATTTTCTTCATTGCGGTCATCGCTTTTCTTAGCCTTTCCCCTACTTTTTCTACCGGATGTTGCCTTATTTCATCATTAACCGCTATTAACTGCTGATTATCCACACCGGTATAATCGGTTCCGAAAGAATGACCAATCACTTCTTTAGGTAAGGCGTTCACATAATCTTTGATAAGGGGTTTAGCCGAATGATCAAATAGATAACAACCATATTCAGCTGTGTCAGAAATGATACGATTCATCTCATACAATTTCTTCCTGGCTATCGTGTTGGCGATAAGCGGAACTTCATGTAGAGACTCGTAATAAGCCGAATCTTCAACAATCCCCGCTTCTACCATAGTTTCAAAAGCCAGCTCTACGCCAGATTTCACAAAGGCCACCAGTAGTACCCCTTTATCAAAATATTCCTGTTCTTTTATTTCTTCTGAAGTTGCCTGAGATTTCTCAAAAGCAGTTTCCCCGGTTGCGGCGCGCCACTCCAGCAATTCTTTGTCATTATTCTCCCAATCTTTCATCATTCTACTGCTGAATGCTCCCGAGATAATATCGTCCATATGCTTTCTGAAAAGCGGACGTAATTTCACCTTTAATTCCCCGGAAATCGCATCAGCTTTGATCTTGGCAGGATTTGATAGCCTATCCATCATATTGGTGATTCCGCCGTGCTTTAAAGCTTCGGTGATCGTTTCCCAACCATACTGAATCAAATTTGAGGCATAAGCAGGTTCCACCCCTTCAGCTACCATTTTATCAAAACTCAAAATAGACCCGGTTTGCAGCACTCCACATAATATGGTTTGCTCTCCCATAAGATCTGATTTCACTTCAGCAACAAAAGAAGATTCCAAAACCCCGGCACGATCACCACCAGTGGCCACAGCATAAGCCTTAGCCCATTCAAACCCAATTCCCTGAGGATCGTTTTCAGGATGCACGGCAATTAAAGTCGGCACCCCAAAACCTCTTTTATATTCTTCACGAACTTCACTTCCGGGGCATTTGGGAGCGACCATTATCACAGTGATATCCTCCCGAATCTTCATCCCTTCTTCCACGATATTAAAGCCGTGGGAATAAGAAAGCACCGCATTTTTCTTTATATGAGGTTGAATAGCTTTTATTACTGAAGTATGTTGCTTGTCTGGCGTTAGGTTGATTACCAGATCGGCCGTAGAAATTAATTCTTCATAAGTTCCGACTTTAAAATTATTTTCTGAAGCGTTTTTATAAGATTGGCGCTTTTCTTTAATAGCTCCATCCCGAAGCGCATAAGAAATATCCAAACCGCTATCCCTCATATTCAAGCCCTGGTTGAGGCCCTGGGCACCACAGCCAACAATTACTATTTTCTTATTCTTTAAGGCAGCTACACCATCTTTGAATTCATCGCTTTGCATAAAACGGCAGGTCCCTAACTGGGCCAGTTGCTCTCTTAACGGCAAGCTGTTAAAATAGTTTGTCATAACTTCTAATTAATTGGTTGTATTAAATTGTTCTAATAATTTTGAGATCTGCATCTCTTCTTTGGTCACCGCAATAGTGCCTGAGCGCACGAACTGCATCAACCCGTATGGTTTTAATTTTTCGTAAAGGCTATCGGTTTCACTGCGCTTTCCTGTTTTTTCAATCACAAAGAATTTGGGAGTCACCGTCACGATTCGCGCATTGGTTCCTTTTATAAAATCCTGAATACTGAGATCACCTACAAATTCTGATGAATTCACTTTGTACAGCGCGGTTTCCTGGTAGATCATCTCCTCATCGGTGTGATAAAAGGCTTTGATCACCTCTATTTGTTTTTCAATCTGCTTTACGACCTTCTGCACCTGTTCCTCATTCACCTGCACCACGATGATGAAACGCATCACCCCTTCCACTTCGCTTTTAGACACGCTAACACTTTCTATGTTAATGTGCCTTTTCAGGAAGATCGCAGCGATACGACTTAACAGCCCCACATTGTTTTCGGTATAGATCGAAACGGTATAATTTTTCTTTTCCATTACTCCAATAATATTTCTGAAACTGCCGCCCCCGTAGGAACCATAGGGAACACATTTTCTTCCTGTTCAACTTTTACTTCAAGGAAATAAGCTTCTTTAGACTCCATCATTTCCCTCACTGCATCAGCCAGTTGAGCTCTTTCGGTCACCTGGTTTGCCTTTATATGATAACCTTTGGCAATGGTTACAAAATCAGGGTTTACCATTTCGGTGGAGGCATAGCGTTTATCAAAGAAGAGTTGTTGCCACTGGCGAACCATTCCGAGAAAACCATTATTAAGAATCACGATCTTCACCGGAACCTTTGTCTGAAAAATTGTTCCCAACTCCTGAATGGTCATTTGGTACCCTCCGTCTCCTATGACAGCCACCACTTCCCTGTGCGGAACACCCATTTTAGCACCAATAGCCGCCGGAAGGGCAAATCCCATAGTTCCCAATCCTCCGGAAGTCACCTTGCTGCGTGTTTGATTGAATTTCGAATACCTGCAGGTCACCATCTGGTGCTGCCCTACATCTGAAACTATAACAGCATCACCTTTGGAACAGGTATTGATCTCATCGATCACTTCGGCCATTCCAATTTTTCCGCGTTCGGCGTTAAGGTCGTTTTTGATGATCTTTTCAAACTCTATATCATATAGATTTTTGAATTCCTGATGCCAGGCCTTGTGCTCCTTTTCTTCTACAAGATCAAGCAGCAAGGCCAGGGTTTTATTCACATTTCCTAAAACAGGGATATCGGCTTTTACATTTTTATCGATCTCGGCTGGGTCTATCTCAAAATGGATCACTTTGGCCTGTTTGGCATATTTTTCAAGATTTCCTGTCACGCGATCATCGAAACGCATTCCTATGGCAATTAGCACATCGCATTCATTGGTGAGCATATTCGGGGCGTAATTTCCATGCATTCCCACCATTCCCACATTTAATGGGTGGTCGGTAGACATAGCTGAAAGTCCCAGAATAGTCCAGGCAGCCGGAATTCCGGTCTTTTCCACGAGTTTCTTTAGAAGCTGTTCT
>NZ_DATCSO010000080.1:0-14882 GCF_036568425.1 Salegentibacter sp.
CACCAAATAAAATGCACAAGCAAAGCACCTTGAAAAGAAAACAGTATAAATCAAAAAAGCTGAACAATGGGAACATTGTTCAGCTTTAATTAATAAATTTAATCCTTTAATAATCTGTATCGGTTATTTAGGACTAGACAAAAAGCACTTATTTTTTCTTGGAATAAAATTTCTGGAACCTCCAATAGGACAAAGCTCCAAGTAAGGCCACTACTGCTACTGCGTAATATATAAAAGTAGGTGTGATCACCTTATCGCCACTAGCATAAGAGTGTAGGCCGGCCAAATAGAAATTCACCCCAAAATAAGTCATTAAAATACTGGCAAAAGCTACAATAGCCATTAGGTTAAAGAACCATCGACTTCTTAGACCGGGAATTAATCTCATATGGATCACGAAAGCATATACCATAATACTAATTAAAGCCCAGGTTTCTTTGGGATCCCAGCCCCAGTAGCGCCCCCAGCTTTCATTAGCCCATTGGCCACCAAGAAAATTCCCGATTGTTAACATAACCAAACCAACTGTCAATGCCATCTCGGTAATGATGGTGATTTCCTTTATGGTAAGATCCATCTTCTTTTTATTTTTAGACGTGGTCATTATCATAAGAAGCAGCGCCACAACCCCCAGAATCATTCCTAAAGTAAACGGACCATAACTCCCAACTATCACAGAGACGTGAATCATCAACCAGTAAGAATCCAATACTGGTTGCAGGTTTGCAATTGCAGGGTCCATCCAGTTCCAGTGGGCAATCATCAGGATCATAGAGGTAACAAAGGCCGTAGAGGCAATAGTAAGATTACTATTCCTTCCAAAGGCAAGTCCGAAAAACATTGTTGCCCAGGCCACATAAATCATAGATTCATAGGCATCACTCCAGGGCGCGTGACCGGAAATATACCAGCGCACCGCAAGACCTAATGTATGCGCTACAAACAGTAAACTTATAATAACAATACTCGACCTGATAAGAATCCTGATAGGCTTATTATCAGTAAAGATTCGTGCGATGACCACCACTAACATGAAAAGCCCTGCAACCATATACATCCAGAAGAGGTTTCTGAAAATATCATATTTATTATAAGTGATCTCCGCATTTATCTTTTTTTCTGAAGGAAGGACCTCTGAGCCGAATTTCTTCTGAAAACCTTTAATACTGCTTAAAAACTCTTCAGCCCGGGTATAATCGCCACTCTTTCTTGCCTCCTGTAAGGCATTCATATAAAGAGGCAGGATTTGTTGGGTATACACCGAGTCCATCCCTTTAAAACCAGCTTCTTGCACTTCAGGGTAAGAAACCCATTTATTATTATCGTGCTCCGGGATTGGGAATATTTTCAAAACCTTACCCTGAAGAGCCTGATACATCAAATTTACCTTTTTATCAGTCTCGATAAAATCCTTCTGAAATTGGTTTGGCACAGCAGCCTGGTAAGCTTCTTCCAGATAAGGTGAAAGTTTGTACGAACCATTGTTATCAAAGAAATCGGTTAAGGCAAGATATTTTTTATCTTCCTTCACCCCTGCAATATGCCTGATACTATCATTCTTTGGCTTAACATAAATAAGCGGAACGGTATACCAAATGGTTGGATTCTCGGTGATAGAGACCAGTACCTGGTCTGAACTCAAACCTTTATAGGAATCTTTCTTGCTAAGTTTTCGGAGTAATTCTGAAGAATAGGTATTAGCGGGTTTCATCCTTCCTCCGGCATCCTGAATTACAAGTTTCCCAAATTTAGCAGCGTGTTCTTCGCTTATTGCATTTTTCTGTAAAATAGAATCTATTTGCTTCTGTTGAGCTTCTATATGTGCGTGATCTCGTTCTTTCTGAGCCGTATCCTGTGCAAAGCCTCCCAGTGGCAACAACAAAAATGCGAGTATACCAGCAAGGTTCTTCTTTTTAGTCTTTACTTTTTCCAACATAACTTTCAGGTTCCCGAACCTAGAGCCCGGGGCAAACAGAATCCACATTAAACCTATATATAGCAAGGTATAACCAATATAGGTGATCCAGGTACCCCAGTAATCGTGATTTACAGAGAGTACAGTTCCTTTCTCATCGGGATGAAAGCTAGCCTGGAAAAATCGATAACCTTTATGATCGAGCACGTGATTCATATATATATCATACGAAAAATCACCTGTTTCCTCGTCTATCACTTCTACCTTACTTTTAAAGGCCGAATAACTCTTTTCAGTTCCGGGATATTTATCGGCGATAAAGTCATTAAGTTTAATACTAAAAGGCAATTCTATTTCTTTACTGCCATAGTTCAAAAAGATATCAAGACCTGCCAACTCAATCTTTTTAGGCTCATTCACAATTCCCTGGCCACCCAGTAACTTAACGATTTTAGATTCACCCTGGGAAGTCACCTTCAGAATTACACCATCGGTTTGGCCCTCTGCTTTTTGTTTGGTTTGAACTACATCATATTTCCCTTTCATTATAGGCTCTGGGATCACAAACTGCATATTTCCAATATTATACAGGGAACGCAGCATTAAAGTTTGAGTCGAATCTTTAACTAAAGTTCCTTTTAACTGATCGGCCATTCGCATATAATCTCCTTCATAAGGTGATGTAATAAGATATTCACCACTGGCCTGGTCAAATTCAATATTTATTGCGCCGTCTGTAGGCTTATTCAAAGAAATCAGGACGTTATGAATATTCTCAACTTCGCCTTCCTTTAAAAAATGTTCATGGCGCTCTCCGGCACCAGCCTCCACAATTTTCAGGTAGTTTTCACCATCTTCAGCAGGAACAAGGCTTTCTTGGGCACCGTGAATAAATTCCAGAGCTTCCACTGTAATCGGCTGCCCTTTAAAGTCGGTGTTGAGTTCATAATTATTTTCGGTCTCAGGAGCAAAAAGTACAGCTTCCTGCAACACCCGTCTTCTGGGTTCCCCATCTATTTCTCCATCGATAAAAGTAGTGAGATATGTTTTTTCTGAAAGAAAAACATTGGTGGTCTCCCCTTCCCTGATAGGCATTACGCCTTCATAGCTAATATATCTTGTAACAAAAGCTCCA
The DNA here is from genome assembly GCF_036568425.1 of Salegentibacter sp. Lineage (GTDB taxonomy): Bacteria > Bacteroidota > Bacteroidia > Flavobacteriales > Flavobacteriaceae > Salegentibacter. The sequence continues at coordinate 3,051 of NZ_DATCSO010000080.1, forward strand.
AGCAGAATCAAGATAAAAGAAAGGTGAAGTAATAAGGATGACCATTTTTCGCGTTTATAAAGCTGGTATCTCTTAATATTTCCTAAAAAGTTAATAACGAAAAGAAGCATAATTCCCTCAAACCACCAGGTATTATAGATCATAACACGCGCGGTTTCTATGGTGTACCAACTTTCTATAAAAGTACCCAAAGCAAGGGCTACGGCATAAACCACAAACAAAACTGCCAGAATTCGGGTAGAAAAAAGGACAGAGGCTATTTTATTCTGCATGAAGATAAGACTTTAAACGGCGGCAAATTTAAGGAAATTTAAACAGTTTGCAGGTTAAAATCTAATCAATCTCCCACGTATAAAAGCAGATAAATTTTTAATATTTTAGCAAAATGATAAACCTGGTAATTTTAGGAGCCGGCAATGTAGCCACTCATCTGGCAAAAGCCTTTTCTATTGCTGAAAATGTTAAGCTGAAACAGGTATACAATCACAGGCCAGAAAATCTTTTAGCCTTTAAAAGCATTGCCCCAACCACAACCGATTTAAACCAATTGGAAAAAGCCGACGTCTATCTTATCGCGCTTAAAGATGATGTTATTGCTGAAGTAGCCGGGTTGCTTACGGATAATGCTGCACTGGTTTTACATACTTCGGGCAGCGTGCATTTAGATGTATTGAACAGATTTAAGAACCACGGTGTTTTTTATCCGGTTCAAACTTTTTCTAAAAAGAAAGAAGTTAACTTCAGGGAAATCCCGGTTTGCCTGGAAGCTAATTCGGCAAAAAACCTTGAATTTTTAGAAGAATTTGCTGCAAAAATCTCCAATAAGATTTACCGTATAGATTCTAACCAGCGAAAATCACTTCACCTGGCTGCAGTGTTTGTAAATAATTTTACAAATCATCTCTACAGTCTGGGAGCTGAAATTTGCAGAGAAAATGAAATATCTTTTGACATTCTAAAACCGCTCATCCGGGAAACGGTAGATAAGCTGGAGAGTTTAACTCCCCTGGAGGCCCAAACCGGTCCTGCTCTTAGAGATGACAAGCAAACAATTGCCAGGCATCTGGCGATACTGGAACCCAAACGACAGAAATTATATAAAATACTAACTCAATCTATCCAGGAATTCAATGGAAAAAAATTATAAAGAACACCTTAACGATATTAACACATTTATTTTTGATGTAGACGGCGTCTTAACCGACGGGACCATACAAATAAACACTAAGGGCGAACTCCTTCGCACCATGAACATGAAAGACGGTTATGCGCTTAAAGCAGCGCACAAAGCCGGGTATACCGTTTGTATTATCTCGGGAGGAAAGAATGAAGGGGTTAGAAGCAGGCTAAGTGGGCTTGGCCTTACAGATATTTACCTCGGAATTCAGGACAAAGTGGAGCAGATGGATGAATTCTTTGACATCTACAGCATAAATTCTGACGAGGTCCTGTATATGGGCGACGATATCCCGGATTATTATGCGATGCAAAAGATCGGTCTCCCTTGCTGCCCCCAGGATGCAGTAGCCGAGATCAAGAATATTTCAAAATACGTATCGCATAAAAAAGGTGGTAAAGGTTGTGTTCGTGACGTTATAGAGCAGGTGATGAAGGTTCAGGGGAAATGGATAGAAGACTAAATGAACTGGCTAATACTGTTCGTCGCCGGATTATTTGAAGTTGGATTCGCTTTTTGCCTGGGAAAGGCTAAATTCAGCAGTGGCAGTACCGCTACCTGGTGGATGCTTGGCTTTCTGGTATGTTTATTTTTGAGCATGTTCCTGCTTTATAAAGCTACCCAAACTTTACCCATTGGGACCGCCTACGCCGTATGGACGGGAATAGGAGCTGTGGGCACTGTAGTCCTGGGGATTCTGGTTTTTAAGGAACCAGTACATTTTTGGCGTATCTTCTTTTTAAGTACACTTATCCTTTCTTTGGTAGGCCTAAAACTCGTGACTAAATAATGGTTGTACTTAAATTATTAAAACTCATACGTTTAGGAAACCTGATCTTCGTGGCTGTTTGCCTCTTACTTATAAGGTATGCCTTCTTCGAAAATACTTCGGCGGCGGTTTCGTTGAGTGATTTCGGATATGCGCTACTAATTATCGCCAACCTTTCTCTTGCAGCAGCCGGTTATATCATCAATGACATTTACGACGTAACAACAGATAGAATCAACAAGCCCAAAAAGCTTTATATCGGTAACGGGATATCTGAAAAATCCGGTTATAACTGGTTTATCGGATTTAATGTTATTGGGGTGGGGATTGGGTTTTATCTGGCCAATGTAATTGGCTTACCTGCATTCTCGGCACTGTTTATTTTTAGTTCTGCTCTGCTATACATTTATTCCACTTATTTAAAAAATGTGCCTCTTGCCGGGAATATCGCTGTTAGTTTTTTAGTAGCGGGAGTGGCAGCCTTACCTGGAATTTTTGATCTGCTTCCGGCAATTAATGAAGTAAACAGGGAAAACCAGGCCATGTATTTTTCCATTTTACTCGATTATTCTTTTTTTGGTTTTTTCATCAATTTATTAAGAGAGATGGTCAAGGACCAGGAAGACCAGAAAGGGGATTATAATTCAGGCGGAAACAGTCTTCCAATAATACTGGGGACTGCCCGCACTAATAAGGTGATCTTTAGCATTGGCCTTATTCCTTTAGTTGGTATAGTTTATTATGTCTATTCCTATCTTTTTCAAAATACCGCTGCAGTTCTGTATGTCCTGTTTCTAATCCTTGCTCCTTTATTATTTTTTATGGTTCAAATCTGGACGGCTTCAGCAAAAAAAGACTTCACAAGGCTAAGTCTAATCCTCAAAATAATCTTATTTTTCGGATTGATATCTATTGGTTTTCATCAAATATTATTGCGATAAATTATGCTGAAGGATTTTTTAAAGAACAAAGACATCATCCTGGCTTCAGGATCACCACGAAGGCAACAGTTCTTCAGAGAGCTTGATATTCCGGTTACTATAGATGTTCGCCCGGTAAAAGAAGTTTATCCCCCATCACTTGAAAATGAGGAGATTACCGATTTTCTCGCCGAGCTTAAATCAGAAGCTTTTCAGAAGGAAATAAAATCAAACCAGATCCTGATTACCAGTGATACTATTGTTTGCCATAAGGGAAAGGCACTTGGTAAACCAGAAACCCCCGAAGAGGCTAAAGCTATGCTAGCAACCCTATCCGGTCATTCCCATGAAGTAATTACCTCGGTTTGTTTTACTACCTCAAAATTACAACGCACACTAAATGCTAAAACCAGGGTGACTTTTAAAGAACTTACCGGGGATGAGATCGATTATTATGTAAATAATTTCAAACCATTTGATAAAGCCGGAGGTTATGCCATCCAGGAATGGATAGGCCTAATAGGAATAACAAATATTGAAGGAAGCTATTTTAATGTGGTTGGTCTTCCCACACATCTCGTTTACGATGCACTTCTAGACATAGGAAGGCTTTAAACAACAACACGTTGAAATACAATGTTTTAATAATAAAATATTAAACTAATTGTTTAAAATAAATGTACGAAATCCTCAGTTCATACCGTAACCAAATCGCTTACACCTTAATAACGGTAATTGTATTACTTATCATTCAGTTTATACTTCGAAAAGCGGCGCACCGGGTGGGGCAAAAAGGAGAAATCCATATAACCCGTACCCGACTGATGTTTCAATACATAAACATCCTTATTCTGCTCATCGCAGCCTTTCTGCTTTCGTTGGCCTGGGGTGTTGGTTTAGCTGAGCTTTCCCTGGTGTTTTCATCTGTTTTTGCTGTGTTGGGAGTAGCGCTCTTCGCCATTTGGTCCATTTTAAGTAACATTACCTCAGGCATTATTTTGTTTTTTAGTTTCCCCTATAAAATAGGTGATAAAATAAAAATACATGATAAAGATCTACCTATTGAAGCTATCATTGAAGATATTAAAGCTTTTCATCTGCATTTGAGGACATTAGAAGGAGAATTAATTACCTACCCTAACAACCTCATCCTGCAAAAAGCAGTTTCCTTAATCGAAAAAGATTTTCATACCGATGAAGGCAAAGAAGCGCTCTAAAAGTTAAACTTCAGGTCTTAAGTTCAATAGTCCCTAAAGTTATTATATTTGAAGAAGACCATAATTTTACATTCCATGCCAAAGTTCTTAAGCCTTCTTTTATTTTTAGCTCTGGGATATACGCAAGCACAAACTCCTGAAAAACTGAATTCTTCAGAGATCTATCAGGAAATTAAAAAATTAAATTTCCTGGGTTCGGTTTTATATGTTGGGGCACATCCCGATGATGAAAACACCAGGCTCATCTCCTATTTTGAAAATAAGAAAAAAGCCCGGGTCGCCTATCTGTCTTTAACGCGTGGAGATGGAGGGCAAAACCTTATAGGTCCTGAGCTCCGGGAAAAATTAGGATTAATACGCACTCAGGAATTACTCGCTGCAAGAAAAATTGATGGTGGCGAGCAAATCTTTACTCGCGCCAACGATTTTGGTTATTCTAAAACACCTGAAGAAACCCTGCAAATATGGGATAAAGACAAAGTTTTAAGCGATGTTGTACTAGCCATAAGGAAATTCAAACCCGATGTGATCATTAACCGTTTTGATCACCGATCTCCCGGGAGCACTCATGGGCACCATACCTCTTCTGCTATGTTAAGTCTCAGGGCCTTTGAGCTTGCTGCCAAACCAACTGCCTATCCTGAACAGTTAAAATACACTTCTGTTTTTCAGCCAAAGAGAGTTTTCTTTAATACCTCCTACTGGTTCTACGGAAGCAGGGAGGCCTTTGAAAAAGCCGATAAATCTGAAATGCTCTCTTTTGATGTGGGAGTTTATTTTCCCGAACTCGGACTATCAAATTCTGAGATCGCTGCTATAAGCCGAAGTCAGCATCAATCTCAAGGTTTTGGGAGCACGGGTACCCGCGGGCAGGTTAACGAATACCTGGAACTTATTAGAGGAGACATGCCTGAAAGGGATGTTTTTGAAGGAATCGATACCAGCTGGAGCAGATTAGAAGGAGGTAAAGAAATCGGGGAAATCCTCGGGCGGGTTGAATCTGATTTTGATTTCCTGAACCCCTCTCAAAGTCTTCCGCAGCTCATGAAGGCATATAAACTCATTCGAGAATTAAAAAATGAGCATTGGAGAGAGGTTAAATCTCAACATATCAAGGAAATTATAGTAGCCTGTTCAGGGCTCTTTCTGGAAGCCGTAGCGACAAGACCATCGGCTACGGGAGGAGAACAGGTTCCGTTAGAACTTGAAGCCATTAACCGAAGTAGTTTTCCCATTCAATTAACTTCGGTTGAGTTAAGTCCGAATAATTCCCAGGTACAGGTAAATAAAACCCTGGACAACAACCAGCCCTGGACAGAAGAACTATTGCTCAGGCTTCCCGACAATATAAAAAACACCAGTCCTTACTGGCTTAGAGATATGTCCACCAACGGAATGTATAAAGTATCAAGCCCGGAGTTGATAGGAAAGCCGGAAACACCTCTTCAAACTCTGGCTAATTTTAATGTGGATTTTGATGGAACTGAAATAGCAATTGAGCGCCCCATAATTCACAAATTTAATGATGCCGTTTTTGGGGAGACCTATCGCCCGTTCATGATCATTCCTAAAGCATCGGTTTCTTTTGAAAAAGATGTAGAAATTTTTGAAAAATCTGAATCACGTTCCATTTCAGTTATAGTCACCGCAGGCAAAGATAGCCTGAAAGGTTCTCTGAGACTGGAAGCAGGTAAGAACTGGAAAATACTTCCCGCCGAGACTTCTTTTAAAATAAATCAAAAGGGTGGCACAGCCATTCGCACTTTCGAGATCATTCCGCCGGATGAGCAGGATCAAAGTCTCATCAAACCCATTGCAAAAGTTGAAGGTGAGGAATATTCGGATGAATTAATACAGATTGATTATAAACATATTCCGCTTCAAAATCTTGTGATGCCTGCTAAATTAAAGGCAGTACGCATTAAAATTCAGAAGAAAGGTGAATATATTGGCTATATTGAAGGTGCCGGAGATGTTGTACCTCAAAGCCTGGCGCAAATCGGCTACCGGGTGGAGTACCTGGAACCTGAAGAAATATCCAGTGAATCCCTTAAAAAATTCGATGCTGTTGTTACCGGAATAAGAGCCTATAATGTGGCTGAAGACCTTAAATACCAACAGAATGATCTTCTGGACTATGTGCGGAATGGCGGAAACCTTATCGTACAGTATAACACCAGTCGCGGATTGATAGTAGATAATCCAGCCCCCTACCCGCTTGAGATTTCACGCGATCGGGTAACCGATGAAAAAGCACCGGTAAGCTTTTTAGCCAAAGAGCATCCGGTTTTAAATAAGCCTAATAAAATCACCGAAAAAGATTTTAGCAACTGGGTGCAGGAACGCGGACTGTATTTTCCTAATCGGTGGAGCGAGGAATTCGTTCCTATTCTCTCGATGAACGATAAAGGTGAGGAACCAACACAGGGCAGTTTACTTGTTGCGAAATATGGAAAAGGCTATTTTATCTATACCGGTTTAAGCTTTTTCAGGCAGTTTCCAGAAGGTGTTCCCGGGGCTTATCGTTTGTTTGCAAATATGGTTTCAATAGGAAAAAATGAATAAACCTGAAAAATACATCTGGAAGAAGTCCTATACCTTAGTATTGATCGCCAATGCTATTTACATCATTCTGTTTTATTTTGTAATGAAGACCTTCTCCTGATATGGAAATTATAGATTGGATCGTACTCTCAGGCACACTTGCTTTTATAGTTATTTACGGGGTTTATAAGTCACGTGGCAGTAGAAATGTCCATGATTATATTCGTGGCGGGAACGAAGCCCAATGGTGGACTGTTGGTCTCTCGGTAATGGCGACCCAGGCCAGTGCTATCACTTTCCTTTCTACGCCTGGTCAGGCTTTTCACGACGGAATGGGTTTTGTGCAGTTCTATTTTGGTTTACCTATTGCAATGGTAGTTATTTGCCTGGTATTTATCCCCATTTATCACCGGTTAAAAGTGTTTACAGCCTATGAATACCTGGAAACGCGTTTCGACCGAAAAACCAGGACCCTTACGGCCCTGCTTTTTTTAATTCAGCGCGGGCTCGCGGCAGGGATTACCATTTTTGCCCCGGCAATAATCCTTTCTGCAGTTTTAGGCTGGAACCTTAACGGCCTTACAATTTTAATTGGGGTTTTGGTAATTATTTATACGGTTTCGGGAGGTACCAAGGCTGTAAACGTTACTCAAAAACAACAAATGGCGGTGATCTTTACCGGGATGATCGCAACTTTCATCATTATCCTGAATTACCTCCCTGAAGATATCAATTTTAGCAACGCTCTGGAAATTGCCGGCGCCAGCGGAAAGATGGATGTACTTGATTTCTCTTTCGATCTCGAGAACCGCTATACGGTTTGGACAGGAATTATTGGCGGGACATTTCTGGCCCTCTCCTACTTTGGAACAGATCAAAGCCAGGTGCAACGTTATTTAAGCGGAAGATCTCTCCGGGAAAGCCAGATGGGAATGATCATGAATGGCTTTTTAAAGGTCCCTATGCAATTTTTTATCCTTTTGGTAGGGGTTATGGTCTTTGTGTTTTACCAATTCAATACTGCTCCTTTAAATTTTAATCCTGCAGCTACACAAAGTGTTTTGGAATCTGAATACGCTGAAAAGTACAGCGAGCTGGAAGCCAATTACAATAAAATCCAGGAAGAGAAACAAGAACTCAGCCTTCAATTCGGCGAATCGCAGGGGCTTTCTTCTGAAGAAAAAATAAGGTTGAAAGAAGCTATAGTCAATCTAAATCTTGCTGAAGCCAATGCGCGGGAATTGGGTCGTGAGTTTATCAGGGCTGGAGATAAAGATGCAGAAACCAACGATAAGGATTACGTATTCATACATTTTATACTGAATAATCTCCCACGGGGTTTAATAGGTCTCTTACTGGCAGTAATCCTTTCAGCTGCGATGTCTTCTACCGCTTCAGAGCTTAATGCCCTGGCCTCGACAACAGTGATCGATATTTATCGCCGTGGAATAAAGGCCGACCGTTCTGATATGCATTTCCTTAATGCCTCCAAATGGTTTACCTTGCTTTGGGGCCTTATCGCCATAACTTTTGCAAGTCTGGCCAGCTTATTCGATAATTTAATTCAACTGGTAAATATTATAGGGTCCATTTTCTATGGAAATGTACTGGGAATTTTCCTGCTTGCCTTTTTTATAAAAACGGTAAGGAGCAATTCTGTTTTTATTGCCGCAATTATCACCCAAATAGTTATTGTAGCACTTTATTTTCTAGAGGTTATGCCTTATCTATGGCTAAACCTGGTTGGCTGCCTGCTGGTTATAGGAATCGCGCTAATTCTTGAAATATTCATCAAAACACCTTTTAAAAAATAAAACAGCAATGAATAAAACCAAATGGGGAGTAATTGGCCTTGGAAAGATCGCAGTAAAGTTCTGTACCGATTTAAAAGTTGTGGAAGGCGCCGAGCTTTATGCCGTTGCCAGCAGAAATCTACAAAAAGCTGAAGAATTTGCGAAGGAACATAATGCAACCAAAGCTTTTGGTGCTTATGAGGAAATGCTACAGGATAAAAATGTTGAGGTAGTGTATATTGCTACTCCCCACGTTTTTCATCTCGAACATACCTTGCTTTCCCTGAGTTATAAAAAGGCGGTACTCTGTGAAAAACCTTTTGCGATAAATAAAAGCCAGGTGCAGGAAATGATCGCTGCTGCCAAAAAGGAAAACGTCTTTTTAATGGAAGCGATGTGGACAGAATTTTTGCCGCACTTTGAAGCCTTAAAAGAGATCGTGCATTCAGGTAAGTATGGAGCAATAAAAAATATAAGGGCCGATTTTGGTTTTGTGACAAAATTTGATGCAGATAGCAGACTTTTCAACAAAGCTCTGGGTGGAGGTAGTTTACTGGATATTGGTGTTTACCCAGTTTTTCTGGCCTTAAGTCTACTGGGTGACCCCCATAAAATTTCAGCATTAGCCAGTATTGGAAAAACAGGTGTGGATGAAGATTGCGATATCACTTTTGAATATCCCGAAAATGTTTTGGCACATTTACACAGTACCGTACAAAAAAATACACCAACTACCGCTAACATTCAGTTAGAGAAAGCAAAAATTATTGTGCATACACGCTTTCACGAACCTTCCAGTCTTACTATAATTAGTGAAGGAAAGGAAATAACAAAGGAATTTGGTGTAACCACCCATGGCTATAATTTTGAAGCTGCTCACGTTCAGGAAATGCTAAAACAAGGAAGAACAGAAAGCGACAAAATGACTTTCAGGAAAAGTCTGCAGCTTATAGAGTTGCTGGATAAAGTAAGAGCGGATATCCAGTTGGAATATTAGGTTGACCTGCCTAAAACAAAAAAGCTTCGGAACTGGAATTCCGAAGCTTTTTTAATTATAAAATTATTGTTGTTTTAAGCTTCCACTTTTTTCGTGGTTTTCACTTCCTCCCCTTCTTCACTTTCTACTTCGGCCAGGTAGCGTTCAGCATCCAGGGCGGCCATACAACCGGTTCCGGCTGCGGTTACAGCCTGACGATAGATCTTATCCTGAACATCTCCTGAAGCATAAACTCCGGGGATATTGGTTTTGGTAGACTTGGCTTTAGTAATTAAATATCCCGTCTCATCCATGTCAAGTTTCCCTTTAAAGATATCTGTATTTGGTTTATGACCAATGGCTATAAACATTCCGGTGATCTTGATCTCTTCTTTTTCACCGGTTTGGTTATTCACCATTCTAAGTCCTTCCACAACCTGATCTCCCAGCACCTCATCAACTTCAGTGTGATAGCGAAGGTCTATATTCTTTGTACTGGTTACGCGATGCTGCATTGCCTTTGAAGCACGCATCTGGTCACCTCTTACCAGCATCGTCACTTTATTACAGATATTGGCAAGGTAAGTTGCTTCTTCAGCAGCGGTATCTCCACCGCCAACTATAGCTACATCCTGACCCTTATAAAAGAATCCGTCGCAAACGGCACAAGCGGAAACCCCACCTCCACGAAGGCGTTGCTCACTTGGCAAGCCAAGATATTTAGCAGTGGCACCGGTAGAAATAATGATAGTTTCAGCTTCCACCCAGGTAGAATTATCTACACAAGCGCGGTGAATTCCGCCAACTTTATCACTAAATTCAACTTCGGTTACCATTCCTACTCTCACCTGAGTTCCAAAACGTTCGGCTTGTTTCTGAAGGTCAACCATTAATTGCGGTCCATCAATCCCTTCGGGATATCCGGGGAAGTTATCAACTTCAGTGGTGGTGGTTAATTGACCTCCAGGTTCCATCCCTGTGTACATTACTGGTTTAAGATCGGCACGGGAGGCATAGATTGCCGCAGTATAACCTGCTGGTCCCGAACCTATGATAAGACATTTTATTCTTTCTATTTTTTCGCTCATTTTTATAACTATTTATTGATATTATAAAGGTAGTAACTTTAATTAAAACCTTACTTTATTAATGATTAAGTTTAACTATCCTGGCATAATTACGAGGTATTAAAAATCTAAAAAATTAACTGATTCTCAAAATTAGTTGTCCGGGCTTCCTTTAAAAACATAACTTTGCCCGAATGGAGCTAAGCATTTTTAATATTCTCGACATCCTGGGAACCATTGCCTTTGCAATTTCCGGGGCGCTAGCCGCAATGGACCGCCGTTTGGATCTCTTCGGAATTTTTATCGTCGCATTTGTAACAGCCAGTGGCGGAGGAACTTTAAGAGATATCTTAATTGGTGACACTCCGGTGAACTGGATGCAAAACACGGTTTACATATACCTCATTGGGGCGGTAACTGTCTTTGCTATAATCTTCCGAAACAAGATCAATTACCTAAAAAAATCCCTTTTCCTTTTCGATACCATCGGGTTGGGTGTTTTCACCATTACCGGTGTTGAAATAGGAATAAGAAATGGCCTGGACCCTATTATTTCCATTGCCCTTGGCGCGATGACGGGAACCTTTGGCGGAGTACTTCGGGATATCCTTTGTAATGAAATTCCGGTGATCTTCAGAAAAGAGATCTATGCTACTGCCTGCATTGTTGGAGGCCTGGTTTTCGTGATCATGCATTCACTGGGGGCCAAACTAGATGTGATTTACATCACCACTTCTATTATTGTAATTGGAATCAGGCTGGTGGTAGTGAAATACCACCTCACCCTTCCCTATTATTATATATCTGGAAAAACCTAAGCCCAAAAAAAATCCCACCGCGAAGGGTGGGATTTTTGTTATATAAAAACCTTTAATGCGGTAATTTATCTCTTAGAAGTCCGTAAATGTAGGTTCCTATCAATGCTCCCACAAATACTACCAAAATAGGCAGGTATCCTGCTCCAATAAGCGTAAAAACCGGTCCCGGGCAAGCTCCAGCAAGTGCCCAGCCAAGTCCGAAAGAAAGTCCTCCGAAAGCATAACGGCTAAAGCTCTTATTTTTATCGTTGAACACGATAGGTTGCCCGTCTATAGAGTTTAATTTATTCCTCTTAATAATCTGAACCCCAATAACACCCAGGAGTAGGGCTGAACCGATAATTCCATACATATGGAAAGACTGGAACTGGAACATCTCGTAAATCCTAAACCAGGATGCGGCTTCAGACTTAAACATTACAATTCCGAACAATATTCCTACAAATAAATATAATATAGATCTCATATTCTATGTTTAAAAGATTAATGGAAATAACAGGTGAATCATAATTAAGCCACCCACAAAGAAACCGATAACGGCGATAAGCGAC
>NZ_DATCSO010000081.1:0-78117 GCF_036568425.1 Salegentibacter sp.
CTGGCCTCTTTAATCTGATCCAGGTTAGCGGTATCAATAAAAAATTTCATAGTTGTGTGTTTAAAAGTTTAGTATTTCCGGGCTACCGGATTCTGGTTTGCAAAATTACAATTTATAATGTTTTAGCAACATTCTCTCGTATACTTTATCAGGTAGCACGCGTTTAAGTGCAATAGAAAATTTCTGAAGCAACTCCCCTACTTTGTAATGTCCCTTTGGTTTTGGGGTTTTAATGATCTCAAATATCGCCTTAGCCATCATTTGAGGATCTTTACCTGAATCTACATGCTCATTCATCAGTTTGAGTGTATTCCCATAGGCTTTTTCATAAGGAGAATCTTCCAATACCGGGGCATGATAACGTCCTGCAGCAATATTGGTCGCAAAATCTCCGGGAGCCACATTGGTCATTTCAATATTGAAATCCTTTAATTCCATTCTAAAAGCTTCCGTAGTAAGTTCCAATGCACCTTTTGATGCCGAATAGATCCCCCGATAAGGCAAGCCCATGTAGCCCGCAATAGAGGTTATATTTATAATAAGTCCTGAGCCTTGTTTCCTCATAACCGGCAATACCGCCTTTATTACTTTTACAGGACCAAAATAATTGGTTTCAAAAGCTTTTCTGATCTCCTCGTCGGGAGTTTCTTCAATTGGGCCGGTAATGCCAACTCCCGCATTATTCACCAACACATCCAACCGACCTTCTTTTTCGAGCAATGCTTCTATTGCTGAAGAAATAGTTTCGTTTTTAGTAACATCCAGTGCGAGCAATGGAAATTTGCTATTGGTAATTTTTTGAGGGTTTCTACTGGTTCCATAAACTCTAAAGCCTTTATCCTTCAGAAAGTTACCTATGGATTTTCCGATCCCGGAGGAAGCTCCGGTTATCAATACTGTTTTTTGGGGAGAAGTATCTGTTTTCATAGGCCGCAAAGATGCGATAAAAATAGGAGAATTCCAGATACAAAAAATGGCAAGCGACCCACATCACACCGCTACGACCGCCTACCCTTGCTGCGTTCCCGCCCTGGGGGATTCAGCAGGAGCTGGTTGTGTGGGACTTGCCGCTGCAAATATACAATCTTTCATACTTCTGGCAAGTAATTTTTAATACGAAATGGTTAATTTAGCCATAGAAAATTTAGCCTGAAATGATGAACAAATTTAAATCCCTGTTACTGTTATTATTAAGTATTTCTATTTTTTCCTGCGGAAGCAATTCTGCAAAAACATCTTCTGATTTTTCTCTGAAAATCGAAGAAAATAAAGACGAATTTCAGCTGGGAGAAACCCTGAAGCTTAATCTTGAGAACAAAAAAGAGCGGGAAATAGATTCAGTTATTTATTATTTTCAGCAGAAAAAATTAAAAGCAACCACTGAAACAGTTTTGTCATTCACATTTGAGGAAGTAAAACTAGGGAAGCACATTCTTGAGGCTGTGGTTTTCTACGAAGGTAAAACCGACACTATTACTTCAGACGTGAAAATTTATAATAATACCCCTCCGGTTTCCTACACTTATGAAATTAAAAACGAATTCCCCCACGATCAAAATGCCTACACCCAGGGGCTGGAATTCTTCAACGACACCCTTTATGAAAGTACAGGCCAGTATGGCTCATCCAGCCTAAGGGAAACCGATTATAAAACGGGAAAAATCCTTCAGAATAAAAGGCTTCCCGATAATTATTTCGGGGAGGGACTTTCCATCTTAAACGGGAAGATCTACCAGCTCACCTGGAATGAAGAAGTAGGCCTTATTTACGACCTTGAAAATTTCAAGCAAACGGGGACCTTTGGTTATAATCAAAGTAAAGAAGGCTGGGGTCTTTGTAACGACGGAGAAAAATTCTATAAAAGCGACGGTACAGAAAAAATTTGGATCCTTGATGCTGAAACCCTGGCAGAAAAAGATTTTATTCAAATCGCGACTCATAAAAGTATAGTATCCAGGATGAATGAACTCGAATGGGTAGACGGGAGAATCTATGCCAACACCTATCAGAAAGACGGAGTGGCCATCATAAATCCTGAGAATGGTGCAATAGAAGGCCTGATAGATTTCCGCGGATTAAGGGAGAAAGTTACCCAGCACGATAAGCTGGATGTGTTAAATGGAATCGCCTGGAACCCTAACTCGGGGAAACTTTACGTTACGGGAAAAAACTGGGATAAGCTTTTTGAAGTAGAAATAAAAGAAAAATAATGGCAGCAGTTCCTGAAATATTCGAGCAAAGGCTCAAGGTAGAGAAAACTCACCTCGACGAGCAAAACCACGTAAATAATGTTCAATATGTTCAATGGGTACAAGACGTGGCCAAAGCCCACTGGGAGAGCCGCGCGCCACAGGAATATCAGGAGAAATATTTCTGGTTAGTAGTGCGTCACGAGATAGATTACAAACAACAGGCTTTTTTAAACGAGGAGATTCTGTTGCAGACTTACGTTTCTGAAACTTCACACGTAAAGTCTCTGCGCCACGTGATTATAAAAAATGCTAAAACCAAAAAAGTACTTGTTGAAGCAAAAACCACCTGGGCGCTTATAGATAAGGTAACCCAGAAACCTTCCAAAATAGACAAAGACCTTATAAAGATCTTCGAGCAGTAAACCTTTGTCAAAATTGAGCATAAAAAAAGCTTTTTGAAAAGTCAAAAGGCTGAAGCCATCCAAATTCCAAAAAGCTTTTTTTCTATATTAATATTCTTAGTCCCACTTAAAAAGCGGACGAGCTTTCATAAGTTCAAAAACGTCGTTTTTCACTTTTTCAATAGCCGCTTCATCACTGATGTTGGTAATTACCCGATCAATTAGATCTACGATTTTGGGCATATCTGCTTCTGTGAGTCCACGGGTTGTTACGGCAGCAGTTCCAACTCTAATTCCTGAGGTAACAAAAGGAGATTTATCATCAAAAGGAACCATATTCTTATTCACAGTGATCTCAGCTTTTCCAAGGGCCTCTTCAGCTTCTTTTCCGCTCACCTCTTTATTTCGCATATCGATAAGCATCATATGGTTATCTGTTCCATCAGAAATCACCTTATAGCCTTTTTCAACGAAAGCAGCAGCCATTTTAGCAGCGTTCTTTTTCACCTGCACCATATAGTGAAGGAATTCATCGGTTAGGGCCTCGCCAAATGCAACCGCCTTTGCAGCGATAATATGCTCCAATGGCCCACCTTGATTTCCAGGGAAGATGGCAGAATTCAGGATTGATGACATCTTTTTGGGCTTTCCGCTTTTAAGTTTTTCTCCAAAAGGATTATCAAAATCTTTTCCCATAAGGATAATTCCTCCACGAGGTCCACGAAGAGTTTTATGGGTGGTAGAGGTAACCACATGACAATGAGGAAGCGGGTCGCTAATCAATCCCTTAGCGATCAAACCTGCGGGATGCGCCATATCGGCAAAAAGAATAGCTCCTACCTTATCAGCAATTTCCCGAAATCTTTTATAATCTAACTCTCTTGAATATGCCGAGGCTCCGGCGATGATCATTTTAGGTTTTTCTTTTATAGCGATCTCTTCAACCTGGTCATAGTCTATTCTTCCGGTTTCCTTATCTACTCCGTAGAAAACAGGCTGATAAAGTTTTCCGGAGAAATTCACGGGAGACCCGTGAGTAAGGTGTCCTCCGTGAGAAAGATCAAATCCAAGGAATTTATCTCCCGGTTTAAGACAGGAGTGATAAACAGCTGTATTGGCCTGAGAGCCCGAATGAGGTTGCACGTTAGCATATTCTGCACCAAATAGTTCTTTGACGCGGTCTATGGCAAGTTGTTCCACTTTATCTACCACTTCACAACCACCATAATATCGTTTTCCCGGGTATCCTTCAGCATATTTATTAGTAAGTACCGAACCGGCAGCTTCTAACACCTGTTCGCTCACAAAGTTTTCACTGGCAATCAACTCCAATCCATTTAACTGACGCTCTTTTTCTTCTGCTATTAAATTAAAAAGTTCTGTGTCTCGTTGCATTTCAATTGTTTACGTTAAATATTCCTCAAAAGTAAGAAATACATTCGGTTAATAGCAGGAAAATAATATATTTGGATGCATTAGATTTTAATAAAAAAACAAAAAATATATGCCTATTACTGCTAACGATCCTAAAAGAAAAACCTGGCTGGATACTCCCGCAGATACCGATTTCCCGATTCAAAATATTCCTTTTGGAGTGTTTTTAACCCGGGATGATGTAATTACAATTGGTACCCGTATTGGGGATTACGCCATAGATCTGGGAGCACTGCACCAACTGGGTTATTTTGAAGGGATTCCGTTAACCGATGACATATTCCTACAGGATACTCTAAACGATTTTATATCAGATGGAAAGAAAACCTGGCGACTGGTTCGAAACCGCATTGCAGATATCTTTGATTCTGAAAACTCCAAATTAAGAGACCACGAAGAGCATCGTCAAACTGTGCTTTTCACCCTTGATGAAATCGAGATGCAAATGCCGGTACAGGTTGGTGATTACACCGATTTCTATTCCAGCAAAGAGCACGCGACCAATGTGGGGACAATGTTCCGCGATCCTGAAAATGCTTTATTGCCAAACTGGTTACATATTCCGGTGGGATACCACGGAAGAAGCTCTTCCATTATTCCCAGTGGAATTCCTGTTCACCGCCCACAAGGGCAAACCAAACCAAAAGATTCAGATAAACCGGTTTTCGGACCTTCTAAACGTGTGGATTTCGAACTGGAAATGGCTTTTATCACAACTGATGCTAACGTACTTGGGGAACCTATCCCTATTGAAGAAGCAGAAGATTATATCTTCGGGATGGTAATGTTTAACGACTGGAGTGCGCGGGATATGCAAACCTGGGAGTATGTACCATTAGGGCCATTCCTGGCAAAGAATTTCGCCTCTTCTATATCTCCCTGGATCGTGACTTTAGATGCCCTGGATCCATTTAGAACAGAAAGTCCGAAACCAGAAATTGAACCACTTCCCTACCTAAAAAGTAGTGGAAAGAAAAGTTTTGATATTCACCTGGAAGTTTCTCTTCAGCCTGAAAACGGCGAAGAAAACCTTCTTGCCCAATCGAATTTCAAATATATGTACTGGAATATGAGTCAGCAACTGGCCCACCATACCGTGAACGGTTGTCCGGTAAATTCGGGGGATATGATGGCTTCGGGGACTATTTCAGGCCCTACGCCCGATTCTTATGGTTCTATGCTCGAACTAAGCTGGAAGGGTGAAAAACCTATCAAATTAAAAGATGGAAGCGAACGAAAATTCATTGAAGATAACGATACGGTAATTATGCGTGGTTTTTGTAATGGCAAGGATCGCCGCATAGGCTTTGGCGAAGTAAGGACCAAACTACTTCCTGTGTTTCAACCGAAAAAGAAATAATTTAAAAGCCCGGGAGACCGGGCTTTTTTCTTTTTAAGTCATTTACTTTTTGCCTTTATTTTTTTTTCTGCTGCTTCAGATCCATAAATTCCTCTTTCTGGCGGTCCTGATCGGCGGATATTTCATCAGCAGATTTATCAGGCCCAGGCTTTTCCTTTTCATTATTTTTCTTCTGAGAACGATCCTGAAATTCCTCCTGCTCCCTTTCTTTGTCTTCCTTCTTTAACTGTTTCCAGTTTTCTTCCAGTTTCCTGATATCTTCCTTTTTAGCCATTTCTTCAGATTTTAATTAAAAGATACAAAGCCAAGTGGGAATCCCTGAAGAATTATATCATTTTTAACAGCAAAAAATAATTAAATATAGTCTGGTAGCTGTTTTGCATTAATATCCTGATGGGAACTATGATGCTGTACTTTAGCCTCTTTAAGAACAATTAGCTGCGGACTTTCGTGACGCACCTTGAAGCTCTCTGCTATCTCGTTTGATAAAGACCTATATTTAACAAGATCCATAAAATAAAAATCCACATCCAGGTTTTCTGGTAAATCGTTTTCAAACTTGCGCAAAGTTATACGGCTTATTCCACAGCGCGTTGAGTATTTAAAAATAACCACCGGCTTTTCAAAAGAGCGTTTTTTTAAATCCTCAATATCCTGTTGTTCGGTAATATTTACCCACGGGATTCTTTCGATCTCTTCCTTTGCAACATCCCTTTCACTCCTAAACATTTTATCAAATAATCCCATTACTTTTCTTTTTTTAAATCTAATTTCTTAATAACTTTAATAACCCGCCAAATCTCAAAAATTTTTCCATAAAATTAAACTAAAATGACTTTTTGTCTGTAAATTCTTAGATAAATATGTCATTTTGTCTTTATTTTTCAATGGTATAAGTATTGCTTTAATCCAGAAAAACATCTTGACTATGAATTTCAACAATTTTACCATAAAATCGCAGGAGGCTATTCAGCAGGCTCAGCAACTTGCCCAGGAATTAGGACATCAGCAAATTGAGAACGAGCATATTTTTAAAGCCATAACAATGGTTGACGAAGATGTAACTCCTTTCTTGCTAAAAAAGCTAAATATAAATGTAAATCTCTTCAATGATATTCTGGGTAAAACTTTAGAAAGCTTTCCCAAAGTTAGCGGTGGAGATATAATTCTTTCCCGCGAGGCGGGCAAAACACTAAATGAGGCACCCATCATCGCCAAAAAAATGAATGATGAGTATGTTTCCATAGAGCATTTAATCATGGCGATCTTTAAATCTTCGAGTAAGGTGGCCCAAATTCTGAAAGACCAGGGGGCTACCGAAAAAGGCTTAAAAGCTGCTATTGAAGAATTGAGAAAAGGAGATCGGGTAACCTCTCAAAGTGCAGAAGAAACCTATAATGCTCTTAATAAATACGCTAAGAACCTCAACCAGATGGCCGAGGAAGGGAAACTTGATCCGGTTATTGGACGGGACGAAGAAATACGTCGTATACTCCAGATTCTTTCACGCCGTACCAAGAACAACCCAATGCTGGTTGGAGAACCAGGTACCGGTAAAACCGCCATCGCAGAGGGACTTGCCCACAGGATAATTGCAGGAGATATTCCCGACAACCTTAGGGATAAGGTGATCTATAATCTGGATATGGGCGCTCTTATCGCGGGAGCAAAATATAAAGGCGAATTTGAAGAAAGACTAAAGGCAGTAATAAAAGAGGTCACAACAAGTGACGGAAATATAGTGCTCTTCATTGACGAGATTCACACTCTTGTTGGTGCCGGAGGGGGACAAGGAGCTATGGATGCGGCAAACATTCTAAAACCCGCCCTTGCCCGTGGTGAATTAAGAGCTATTGGTGCCACTACCCTGGATGAGTATCAGAAATATTTTGAAAAAGATAAAGCTTTGGAACGTCGTTTCCAGAAGGTAACAGTGGATGAGCCCGATACCGAAAGTGCAATTTCTATTTTGCGCGGAATTAAGGAGAAATACGAGACCCACCATAAAGTAAGGATCAAAGATGAAGCGATTATTGCTGCTGTAGAATTATCTCAGCGTTATATCACTAACCGCTTCTTACCGGACAAGGCTATTGACCTTATGGATGAAGCAGCTTCAAAACTACGCATGGAGATAAATTCCAAACCCGAAGAACTCGATGTGTTAGATCGCAGAGTCATGCAGCTGGAGATCGAGATTGAAGCCATTAAAAGGGAGAAAGATGAAGACAAACTCAAAGTTCTTCGTTCTGAACTTGCTGAATTAAAAGAACAGCGCAATGAATTAAATGCTCGCTGGCAGAATGAAAAATCGGTAGTTGATAATATTCAGAATCTGAAATCGGATATTGAAGATTTCAAGCTGGAAGCAGAAAGGGCAGAAAGAGATGGCGATTATGGAAAAGTCGCAGAGATACGCTACGGCAAGATCAAAGAGGCTCAGGAAAGATTAGAGAAACTTCAGCAGGAACACGACGAAAAGCAAGAAGCTAAATCCCTCATCCAGGAAGAAGTAACCCAGGAAGACATTGCTGAGGTAGTAGCTAAATGGACCGGCATCCCGGTAACAAAAATGCTCCAAAGCGATCGCGAGAAATTACTCAAACTGGAGGATCACCTTCACAAGAGAGTGGTTGGACAGGAAGAAGCTATCACCGCGGTAAGTGACGCAGTACGAAGAAGTCGCGCCGGGCTTCAGGATCAAAAAAGACCAATAGGCTCATTCCTGTTCCTTGGAACTACAGGGGTTGGTAAGACCGAGCTTGCCAAGGCTCTGGCTGAATATCTCTTTGATGATGAAGCTTCAATGACTCGTATAGATATGAGTGAATACCAGGAGAGACATGCGGTGAGCCGTCTGGTAGGTGCACCTCCCGGATATGTAGGTTATGATGAAGGCGGACAATTGACCGAAGCCGTTCGTCGCAAACCTTATTCGGTAGTACTTTTGGATGAGATCGAGAAAGCGCATCCAGATACTTTTAATATCCTTTTGCAGGTACTTGATGAAGGTAGGTTAACTGATAATAAAGGTCGCCTTGCCGATTTCAAGAACACCATTATAATTATGACCTCAAATATGGGAAGCCATATTATTCAGGAGAAATTTGATACTATAAAGGATGTAGACACTGCCATGGAAATGTCTAAAACCGAAGTGCTGGCACTATTGAAACAAAGCATTAGACCGGAATTCATAAACAGGATTGACGATATTGTAATGTTTAGCCCACTAACACAGGAAGACATAAACAAGATTGTAGAGCTTCAGTTAAAAGGCGTAAGAAAAATGCTAGCACAGCAGAATATCACCTTAGATGCTACTCCCGAGGCCATTCAATATCTTGCCAACCGCGGTTTCGATCCGCAGTATGGAGCAAGACCGGTAAAACGGGTGATACAAAGGGAAGTTCTAAATAAACTTTCAAAGGAAATCCTTTCAGGAAAAATTCATACAGAAAGTATTATTCTACTGGATGAATTTAATGACGAGATGGTTTTTAGAAATCAGGAGAATCTCGCTGAAAACAATTAATAATAAAAAGGGCCGCTAATGCGGCCCTTTCCTTTAAACAATTATTCAACTTTAAAAAAAATTACCACTTATCAATCTCTTTTTTAAGTTCTTCTTTGTTTTTACCGGTTTTCTCTTGAAGTCTACCCAGCATTTCATCAAATTTTCCTTCAGTATAGGTGGTATCGTCATCGGTAAGATCTCCATATTTTTGCTTGAATTCTCCTCGAATCTGTTTCCACTTTCCTTCTAATTGATCATCATTCATAATATCTTGGTTTTAGTTTTTAATTCTCTCATAAAATTAAAGTTTTACATTCCTAAAGTCTCTCAAAAAACTCCTATTCTTATCTTAAGGATTTGTTATTTTTAGCCCTTGAAGAAACTTCAAATGAAAAACATTAAGCTTTTACTCTTAGCTGTTATCCTGCTTTCAGGATGTGCCACCACCAGAACATTAGAGAATGAAAACCTTAAAATAAACTACCTCGACGATTTTGTACTTAAGCAAGGCCTGGAGGTAGACGGCAGCAAAGTAGGTGGGCTTTCGGGAATAGATTTTCACGAAAACATTTATTATTTAGTAGCCGATCAAGCTTCAAATCCGCGTATCTATAAGGCAGAAATACCTCTTATAAACCGCAGTATTGATACTGTGATTATTTCTGAAATGATCCAATTGGATAAAGAGGATGCTTTTTACAGAGAAAGCACCCCCGATCTGGAGGCTATACGATTTAATGCTGAAACCGAAGAAATAGTAATTAGTTCTGAAGGTGCCATCCAAAACGGAAAAGCTCCGGCACTCTTTCGTATTTCTAAAGAAGGAGAGTATTTATCTCATTATGAACTCCCGGATTATTTTAATGCTTCGGGAATTCAAAAACCCAGAAACAATGGTGTTTTTGAAGGTTTAGCAGAAAGTACGGACGGGACCGGTTATTGGGTGGCCATGGAACTTCCGCTGGAAAATGATGGTCCTAAACCAAAGATCTATCCCACAAAGTCTCCGGTGCGTATTACTAAATTCAATAAAGAGAGCCAAAAGGCCGAAAGCCAATTTGCTTATATGTTGGATGGAATCTCAAAATTTCCCATAAACTGGTTTGCGGTTAACGGGGTGACAGAACTATTGGAATATGCAGATAATAAATTCTTGATACTGGAACGGGCTTACTCTGCAGGTTATGGCTCCAATGGCAATACCATTAAGATCTTTGAGGTGGATGCATCAAACACAACAAACACTTTGCAACTAAAAAACCTTAGGGAAACTGATTTTATACCAGCGGAGAAAAAGCTCGTATTCGACTTTAAATCGGTGAAAAACTTTCTGGAAGAACAAATAATCGATAATATTGAGGGAATGAGCTTCGGCCCGGTTTTACCCAATGGGAAGCAGTCCCTGATATTAGTATCAGATGACAACTTTAGCAGTTTTGGGCATCAGATAACCCAGTTCATACTTTTAGAAATTGAGTTTAAAAAATTATAAAATGCGACATTTAATACTTTTATCACTGCTAATCCTTGCAGGTTGCAACTTTCAACAGAAAGATACTTCAGAAAAAATAAAAGATTCTGAGGTTACCACTTATTATTTTATTCGTCACGCAGAAAAAGACACCCTAAACCCTGATAATAAAGATCCCGAACTTACGGCAGCAGGGGTGGACCGTGCTCAAAAATGGGCAGAGGTTTTCAAGGATATTGATTTTGACCTTATATATAGCTCTAACTATAAGCGAACCCTAAATACTGCCAAACCTATAGCCGCTTCTCAGGATAAGGAAATCAACTTTTTTAATACCGATAAGTTAAACGATGAGGGGTTTCAACAGCAAACAAAGGGAAAGACTGTACTGGTAGTTGGTCACAGCAATCTGAATCCTGAATTTGTTAATTATATTATTCAGGAGAAAAAATATGAAAATCTCGATGAGACAGAATATGGCAGTCTTTTCATCGCAGTGATTCATCCTGATGGAACACGCACATCAGAGGTGCTTTATTTCAATTAAAGCTTAACTTCAATATTTTCATTTTCGATTATAGAAAGTAATTCCAACTCCCGGGCTTCATACTTTTCATCCAACTCCTGCAAGGGAATATCCAGGTCATCAGCTTTATAATTCTCGTAATCCACAAATCTTATCCCTCCTACGGTTTGAGGGTTGTAAGCCTTGCGAAAACGAACTCCTCCATCATTGATTTTAAAGCTATAGGCCATATAATCAATTGTGAAATTTTCGGTATCGATCCAGTATAAATACACATCTTCGTGATCGGTTACCTCTTCCGAATCTTCAAAGGTCACCTTGATCTCGTAGTATTCTTTACCTTTAATACTATCTTTTCCTAACAGTTTTTTATTCACCGCAGGATCGTTAAGGCCATAGGGAAGTTGCACAAAATAATGCACCGAGTTCACCGAATTGCTATAAACGGTTTTCATGGAATCGCTTAACGTGACTACTGAATCCTGATGGTATCTTGTAAAACCCTCGTTATTGATCACATCATGATATTCTGTGCCCGTAGAATCGGTGATAAAGCGTTCCAGTTGGAATTTACCCCCGTTCCGGGTGCTTTTGTATTCTGTATCCCTGAATTCAAAGCTAATCTCCGCATTTTTATACTTTTCGCCGCCAGCTTTTTCTATAGTCTTATCTATAATTTGTTGAGCTGTCAACTCTTTTTTCTGATCACAGGAAAACAACAGGGCGCTTACGGCCATTAAAAAGATGATATTTTTCATTTTATTTGGAATATAATATCAAAGGTAATTAATGTACTTTGAATTTAATACTAAAATATAATTCTGAAGCTCATACTTTATAATTTACAATTCCCTTATACCAAATTCTAAAATAAGCTTCCTATTTTTGTTGGAGTATGAAAAAGAAGACTAACACGATCAATATAAAAAACCGAAAGGCGAAATTTGAATATGAATTTCTCGATAAATACGTGGCTGGAATAAAACTGGCCGGGACCGAGATAAAAGCAATTCGCCAGGGGAAAGCATCTATCGCCGAAAGTTTTTGTGAATTTCAGAATCACGAACTTTTTGTGATTAACATGCATGTTGAAGAATATTCTCACGCCACGCACTTTAATCATAACCCCAAGAGCGAACGTAAGCTTTTATTGCAACGCAAAGAGCTTCGCAAACTGGAAAAGGAAGTAAAGAACACCGGCTTAACCATTATTCCCTTAAGGCTTTTCATCAATGAGCGTGGCCTCGCAAAGATGCAAATCGTCCTGGCTAAAGGGAAAAAACTATATGACAAACGGGAAACTATTAAGGATCGGGAAAGCAAACGCAAACTCGACAGGATAAAAAAAGAATACTCTTAGAAACACAAAAGGCTGAAAATTAAATTTCAGCCTTTTGTTATTATCGTTGTTAGTTTTTATTCTTCTTCGCTTTTATCCTTAGATTCTTCTGAATCGGAAAAATCTGTAAATCCATTTTTGATTAACAGGTTATACCACTGAAAGATCTTTTTCATATCACTCGCATAAACACGGTCTACATCATAATCCGGAAGGATCTCGGCGAAATACTTTTCCATCTCGGCTTTAGAGGATTTCGGACTTATCGCTTCTCCTCCATCTTCTTTTTCTTTAATCTTTTCAAAGATCTCGGCAAGTGGGACCTCTTCAGTATAAGTGTAGATTGCAATTTCGCTTAACAAGCTAACATTATGACGGATATTTACCGCCATCTTTTTTCCTTCAGGAATAGATTTTACTATAAAACCACCCCGACTTTGCGCGGTTAGCTCGTATAATCCCGGTTTTCCTGAAATCGCTAATATTTTCTCTAATCCCATAGTATGTTTTCAATTTTGGCTGGCAAATATCACCTGCCTGAATAAATTATCAAAGTCTTTACCTCCCTTTTTTCATTTCGGGAAAACGCATCTTATAATCGATCTTGATTTTCCCTTTTGAGATATTGGCAAGTTTGCTTTTTAAAAGTCTCTTTTTAAGGCTTGAAAGCTTATCGGTAAAGAGAATTCCCTCAATATGATCGTATTCATGTTGGATAACCCTGGCAGCCAGTCCGGAATAGGTATCACGGTGATTATTAAAATCTTCATCCTGATATTCTATAGTGATCACTGGTTTTCTAAAAACGTCTTCCCTAACCTCGGGAATACTAAGGCAACCTTCATTAAAAGACCATTTATCTCCTTCTTCATTTACAATTTTAGGATTGATGAATACCTTTTTGAGATTTTTAAGCCCTTCTCTTTCTTGTTCTTCCAAATCCACATCTTCAGCAAACGGACTCGGGTCTATAATAAATAGCCGAATAGGGATACCCACCTGCGGAGCCGCCAGACCAACCCCATAGGCATTGTACATGGTTTCCCACATATTATCTATCAACTCCTTCAACTTAGGATAGTCTTCAGGTATTTGTTTGCATTTTTTCCTTAAAACCGGATCTCCGTAAGCTATTATTGGTAAAATCATTCTATTTAATTTAATTTTTTAATTCCTGATAGACTTCTGCGGAATATTAATTATACATTCATTAATCGTCATTTATACAAATACGATTGCAGGATAATGGTTGCACTAATCTCATCGATAAGGGCTTTATCTCTGCGTTTCTTTTTTTTGAGTCCGCTATCTATCATTGTTTGAAATGCCATTTTTGAGGTAAAAGCCTCATCCACCCTTTTTACAGACATCGAAGGGAACTTTTCAGAAAAACTTTTTAAGAACTCCTGAATATGAACTTCACTTTGAGAAGCCGAACCGTCTTTTTGCTTTGGTTCTCCTACAAGCACCAATTCTACTTTTTCTTCCCTGAAATATCTTTCAAGAAATGGCAGTAGTTCCCCGGTATTAACGGTGGTAAGCCCAGATGCAATTATCTGAAGCTCATCGGTTACCGCGATCCCGGTTCGTTTAGTTCCATAATCTATAGCCAAAATACGTGCCATTCCACAATTTTGCGCAAAGGTAATGTTTATAATCCATTGCTGCCAAAATTTAGCCCGAAGCCCTTATATTTGCTTAAAATTTTAGACTATGGAACATTTGGAATCGAAGATCAACGCGGCCTGGGAAAACCGGGAGCTGCTTAAAGATAAAGACACGGCTGATGCCATTAGGGAAGTGATCAAGCTTTTGGACGAAGGGAAACTTAGAACTGCCCAACCTACAGAAAACGGCTGGAAGGTTAACGAATGGGTTAAAAAAGGCGTAGTTCTTTATTTCCCCATTCAGAAAATGGAAACCATGGAAGCCGGTATTTTTGAATACCACGACAAAATGCCACTAAAAAGAGGCTATAAAGAAAAAGGAATTCGTGTAGTACCCAATGCTGTCGCCCGCCACGGAGCCTATATCTCCAGCGGAGTTATTATGATGCCAAGCTACGTAAATATTGGTGCCTATGTAGATGAGGGAACTATGGTAGATACCTGGGCAACTGTTGGAAGTTGTGCACAAATAGGCAAAAACGTTCATCTTAGCGGCGGAGTTGGAATTGGTGGCGTTTTAGAACCGCTTCAGGCTTCCCCGGTAATTATAGAAGACAATGCTTTTCTTGGTTCAAGAAGCATTGTTGTTGAAGGCGTAAAAGTTGAAAAAGAAGCTGTGCTTGGCGCCAATGTCGTGCTTACCGCTTCCACCAAAATTATAGATGTAACAGGTGATGAGCCTAAGGAAATGAAGGGAGTTGTTCCTGCAAGATCTGTGGTTATTCCAGGAAGCTACACGAAAAAATTCCCCGCAGGAGAGTTCAATGTGCCCTGCGCTCTTATAATTGGTAAGCGCAAGGAAAGCACCAACAAAAAAACCTCTCTTAATGATGCGCTAAGGGAATATGATGTAGCAGTATAGGCTTACCTAATATGAAAATTTTAATAATACAGCAGAAGATGATTGGTGATGTTCTTACATCATCAATCTTATTCGAAGGGCTACGCAAGGAGTATCCAGAGGCCGAGCTGCATTATTTGATTTATCCGCACACTGCCCCGGTTATCGAAAACAATCCGTTTATAGACCGGATTATCACCTATTCCCCGGAGGAAGATGGGAAACTTCAAAATTTTCTGAATTTTCTGAAGTTTATCAGAAATGAAAAATATGAGGTGGTGATCGATGTTTACTCCAAGATTGCTACGGGAATTATAAGTAAAGCATCAGGAGCTCCTGTTCGTATTAGCTATCACAAATGGTACACTGCAACTTTTTACACTAAAACTGTAAGACAGCTTCACAAACCCAAAACAAATGCGGGCTTAGCCATCGAGAACAGGATGTTGTTGTTAAAAGCATTAGGCAAAGACTTCCCAACAGAGTTAAAGCCTAAAATTTATCTTACGAAAAATGAAAAGGCAGCTGCCGGTAAACAACTTTCAGAGGCAAGAATTGATCCTGAAAAGCCTTTATTTATGATTGGAGTTTTAGGAAGTTCAAAAAACAAGACCTATCCCCCGGAATTCATGGCCATTCTACTGGATGAAATTGCAAAAAGAACAAAGGCCGGTTTTTTATTTAACTATATTCCGAAGCAAAAAAAGGAAGTAGAAGAAATCTATAATTTATGTGCACCCAACACACAAGAACGAATTCATCTGGATGTTTTTGGGAAAAGCCTCAGAGAATTCCTGGCGCTTACCGCCCATTGCCATGCGTTAATAGGTAATGAAGGAGGCGCTATCAATATGGCAAAAGCCTTGGACATCCCTAGCTTTTCCATCTTTTCGCCCCAAATCAAGAAAGAGAATTGGAGCTTATATGAAGATGGAATAAGGAATGTCTCGGTACATTTAAATGATTTCAGCACAGTTCTACAGGGCCTTTCCAAAAAGGAGATCAGAAAAAACAGCAGGCGTTATTATGAACTGCTGGAACCAAATCTTATCTTCGCCTCCCTTAATAAATTTTTAGAGATAACAACCTCCACGCAAAAAGTGGGGACAAAATAACATTATGAAGATTATTATTTTAGCCGCAGGAATTGGTTCCCGCCTGGGTAATCCTTTTCCAAAACCTTTAACCCCTTTAAAAGGAGGAAAAAGCATTATGGAAAGACAGGTGGAGAATTTGTCGCAAAATTTTAATGAGCATGATATTTCGGTGGTCGTCGGATTTAAAAAGGATCTTATCATGGAGCGATTTCCAGACCTCACCTATATTTACAATCAATTCTTTGATGCTACCAACACCTCCAAGAGTTTGTTGAAGGCCCTGAAGAAATACCGCAATGAAGATGTACTGTGGATTAACGGCGATGTAATCTTCGATGTTGAACTCTTTTCTGTTTTAAACCAGGAGATCGAAAAAAAGAATTCTTTTGTCTCCGTCAATACCTCCAGAGTAGCCGAAGAAGAAGTTAAGTACACTTTAAAAAACGGATATATTGATGAGCTTTCTAAACAGGTAAAAGACGGCCTGGGGGAAGCTGTAGGTATAAATTTTATCTCCAGAAAAGATATGCCGGTATTCCTGGAGCAGCTTGAAAATTGTGATGACAACGATTACTTTGAAAAAGGTATAGAAATGGCCATCGAACGGGACGACCTAAAAATAAAGGCTGTAGATATTTCAAATTTCAGGTGCATGGAAGTAGATTTTAAAGAAGACCTCGAAGCTGCAAACAATATGTTCTAATATGAAATTCACACTCTTTTGCCAGAATCCTTATGCCTTCGGGATTTTAAAACCCATAATGCAGAACCTGAAGGAAAGAGGAGATAAATATTTGTGGTTTCTAACTCCCAATCTTTCGGGTAAATTTCCTTTTGAGAACGAACCCCACACATTTGATATGGAGGAGCTCATCTCCTTTGAAAGCGATGCTATTCTGTGTCCGGGAAATGAGGTGCCTCATTATTTACGCGGAGTAAAAGTGCAAATTTTTCATGGCCTTGCAGGGGAGAAAAAGGGACATTTCAGAATACGTCATTATTTTGATCTTTATCTCACCCAGGGGCCATATTTCACCCGGAGATTTAATGAGTTAAAACAAAAACACCAGAATTTCGAGGTCATGGAAACCGGATGGCCTAAACTGGACATCTACGGAAAAGATGCCCAGAAATATGAAGCAGAGAAAGATCAACTCTTAAAAGAACACGCTGCTTCAAAAATGGTACTTTACGCCCCTACCTTTTCTCCTTCTCTCACCTCTGCTCCTTTTCTGGTTAAGGAAATAGAGAAACTTGCCACAAATAAAGAATACCTGGTGGTAATCAAGTTTCATGACCTGATGGCTCCTAAAATTATCGCTCAGTATAAAGCGCTGGCTGCCAAAAAAGAAAATATTGTTTTTGAGGAAGAGCCCAACATCGTTAAGTTCCTTCTAATGGCAGATATCATGATAAGTGATACTTCCTCGGTAGTCTATGAATTCCTCCTGTTAGACAAACCTGTTATCACCTACAGAAATAACTCCGAGAAAATCCTTTGGGACGATCAGAAAAACTATGCTAATCTTACCGAAAAAGTGGCTGAAAACCTCGAAAAAGATGAATTTAGAAAGAAGAGGAAAATTGTGATCTCAGAATACCACCCATACAACGACGGGCAGTCTGCCAGCAGAATGCTAGATGCGGTGGAAAAATACATCGAAGAAAACGGGGTTCCTCAAAAAAGGAAACTTCCGTTCCTAAGAAGAAGGAAAATGAACAAAATGTTCAAACAAAATAGAAGAAACTTTAGAAATTAATTTGCAGGGCAGGTTACTATTTCCAGAATTTTAATCTCTTTTTTAGCGCTTTTTTTCTTCTGAATTTTTCCTGAAACTGGTTGGTAAAGAACCACATTTGTTCAAAAACCTCATTCTCCGGTTTGTCAATCAACGATGAATATTCATTCGCCATGATTCTAATCATGTCCCTATTAGGTGTAAGACGGGAGAAGTTCATCATGCGTTGAGTAAAATTCAGTTTACCGAAATTCATTCGGTTTAGATCTACCAGAAAAAATTTATAGTCCCCCTCATTTAGATTAATTAGGGTATTGCCCGGGGAATGATCCAGAAATTCGACTTCCTGCTCGTGAAGGTAGAAGGTAAACCGCGTAAATGCACGTAAAATAGCCTCATGCCCTTCCTGGTTAAGATTTATTTCCCTGAAGGTGAGATCTGCTTTAAGCTGTTGGCTTACATAGTAACTGTTTAAAAACTGAAGAGAAGTGGTTTTCTCGACATAGGCAATCGGGGTTGGAGTGCCAATTCCCTTCCTTCGTAAAATCTGAGCATAATTATAAGACCTTTCAGCCTTGGATTTCCTAAAAAACCGATAGGCAATTTTATTTATTGCATTGGGAACTTTAAAGGATTTAATATTTATTTGCTCCCCATTTAAATCAAAAAGTTTGATAATATTCCTCTTCCCGTTTCCATAGATTTCCCCTTCATCACTAAAGTTTTTAATAAAGTGAAAAATCTGGTCCTTCCGGTTCTGGTATTGGGGAGAAACTATTATTTTCATTCTATCGGTTTGTTCATTGAGTTTTGAGCTAAGTATTTGGCTACCCCATTCTCGCACCATTGCTTATTTTCTTTAATAGTGCGTTGCTGAATTTTAGAATTAGCTTTTAGAAATTCTTTAGATTTTTCAGGATGATAAATGTGGTAAACAATCCCGCCATATCGCAATCGTTTCCCTTTTATATTTTTATTTAGCAACCTAATCACAAACTCAGAATCTTCCCTGCCCCAACCTTCCATAGTTTCGTCGTATCCGTTTACAGCTATAAAATCTTCTCTCCAATAAGAAAGATTACACCCGCGTGTCTTTTCTGAAAAATCAGATTTTGGCTTGTAAAGATCTTGAAAAACGGGAATTCTAATATTGCGGGTTTTATTTTTTATGCCCGGGGAAAAGAAAGAGAATTCAGCTTTATTTAAGTTCAAAACCTTCTCTACGGCTCCTGGTTTAATATTAACCCTGGAACCAAATAAGAATACACCTGGTTCTGCCCGGGCAAGATGGTCTTTTATAAAATCCTTATGCATGATGCAATCGCCATCTATCTGAATAACGTACTCTGCAGTAACCTGAGCCAAAGCTTTATTAAGAATTGCAGACTTACGAAATCCCCTGTCCTCCTGCCAGATATGATTAACTTTCAATTTAATCGTTCTCCTGAAATCTTCTATAACTTCCCTGGTTTCCTTTCCCGAGCCATCATCAGCAATAATAACCTCATCTGGATAAACCGACTGATTTCGAAAGCTTTTCAATACAAGCTTTAAGGCCTCCGGCCAGTTATAAGTAGAGATAATTAAGGCAGATTTCATTTCCAAATCATTGCTTTTAATAAGGCCTGATGGCCTTGCAAAGGTAAAGTTTTAATTAAATATAGCTTAATACAATTAGCCGAAGCTTAGTCTTGCCAGCAAGTATGGTATAACGGCTCATTGCGATTCCTGAAATTAAATCTGTAATTTAGCTGCCGGTTTTAAACCTGTAGTGATTTCCAAAATTTGGAAATAAATGCTTTTCTAAATTTAATTAAGCTATTTTGAAAATTCTTCATGTTTCGGGAGTGAAAAACTGGGGTGGTGGTGAAAACCAAATACAGTTGCTTTGCCGGGAATTCAAGAATCATCATCCAGAAATTGAAAACCTAATTCTTTGTATTAAAGATGGAAGCTTAGCCAGGCATTTAGAAAAAACAAATTTAAAGTTTCATACTGCTCCTCTGGCCCTTAAAATTGATCCCAGGTTTATTCTCAAATTAATTAGGGTTTGTAACCTGGAAAAAATAGACCTAATCCATTTACACGATCCTACTGCCCTAAGTCTGGCAGTGATGGCTGATCATTTTAAAGAACTTCCTCCCTTTGTTTTAAGCAAAAAAACGAGTTTTCCTATAAAACCGAGAAGGCAAAGCCTTTATAAGTACAATTATCCCAAGATCAAAAAAATCTTTTGTGTTTCAGAAGCAACCCGCAAGATTTGTATTAAAAGCATTAAATTTCCCGAAAAGGTCTTAACCCTTTATCATGGGATTGACAGGAATTCACAGGCATCTTCCAGGAACACTTACAATATCAGGGACCGCCTTAAAATTCCTGTAGAAAAAAAAATTATTGGTAATATTGGCAATCATATAAGAGCAAAAGATCTTCATACACTAATAAAGACTGCAAACCAACTTATAAATTTTGAAAACAGAAGCGACTTTCATTTTGTTCAAATTGGGAAGTTTGCAAAGGAACGTACCAATTTGCTTAAATTGGCGGTGAAACAATACGGTTTGGAGGAAAATTTTAGCTTCCTGGGCTTTCGTGAAAATGCTTCGGCACTTATTCCTCAATTCGATATTTCCATAATGACTTCTCAAAGTGAGGGCCTGCCACAATTTATTTTTGAATCCTTCTTTCATAAGGTTCCGGTAATTAGCACCTCGGTGGGCGGAATCCCCGAAATTATAAGCCATAAATCCAATGGTTTACTGGCAGAGGCCCACGACGATAAAAAATTATGCGAAAACATCTTGTTTTTAGTTAATAATGAAGAATTGATCCCGAAATTTGCAGAAATTTCCCATCAGAAGTTATTGAAGAATTTCACTTCTGAATTAATGGCGGAAAAAACTTTAACCGAATATAAAAAAATACTCAATGAGCGATTATAAAACCGAGATGCAAAATTGCATGGAAACCCTTAAACGCGGGGGACTCATCCTTTATCCTACCGATACCGTTTGGGGAATTGGCTGCGATGCTACTAATGCAGATGCGGTAGAGAAAGTCTATGCTTTAAAAAAACGCAAAGAAAGTCAGGCGTTAATTTGTCTTGTTTCAGATTATAAAATGCTTAATCAGTTTGTGGAAGACGTGCCGGAAGTGGCTTACGATATCCTGAAATATGCCAATAAACCCACCACCATAATCTATGACGATCCTATAAGAGTTGCCGAGAACCTTATCGCCGATGATAATTCGCTGGCCATTAGGGTTTCTAAAGATAAATTCAGCAATGAGTTGGTTAAAAGATTTAGAAAACCTATCGTTTCCACCTCGGCTAATATAAGTGGTGAAAAAACCCCGAAATCCTTTGCCGAAATTAGCCCCGAGATTTTAAAAGGTGTTGACTATGTAGTAAACTTGCAGCGCTCAAAACAGTCTGGTAAACCTTCAGCTATAATCAAGTTAACAAACGACGGCAAGGTGACAGTGATTAGAAAATAAACTGTTCGCCACACGAATTATGGCTGAAATTATTTACAAAGAAGAAGTTATGCTATTATTGGTGCTTTATTCAATGTTTATAATCACCTGGGAAGCGGCTTTTCACTAATTGTATATAAAGACGCATTGTAATTAGAGTTTAATTCGTTGAACATCCCTTTTGAAAGAGAAAAAGAATATACAGTCTCCTATAAAGGGAAAATTTTACTACATAGATTTTATGCCGACTTTGTAGTTTTCGAAAAAATAATTCTGGAAATAAAAGCTGTAGAAAATATTAATGACAGGCATATTTCCCAGTGTATATATTATCTAAAAGTTTCAGAAAACAGATTGGCTATCATAGCTAATTTCCACAGAGATTTACTGGATCATAAAAGGATTGTTTTATAATTATTAGAAAAAAATTCAATCCAACTAATAGTAAAATCTGGCTAAATCTTATCCAAAATTCAATAAGGTTAAAAGGAAAAAATCAGGTTAACTATTTAATCCTATCTTTAAATAAAAGCAAGGCTAAATTTTAGAACCTGTTGTGTATGTACTAAATTTGCAACGCAAAAAATTGCATAAGAAGCGGAGTTAAAAGCACTCCACAGTAATACTGAAATACCCCAAATACCCCTAAGGTGGAGAATTACAAGAACGCCCTAACTCATAATATTTTTAAAGTAATTTCTGAAGCTTCTGAAGAGCTTCAACTGGAAAGCTACGTAATTGGTGGCTTTGTACGTGATTACCTCCTCAAACGCGGGGAACCAAAAGATATAGATATTGTCGCGGTAGGCAGTGGAATCGACCTGGCAAAAAAAGTAGCAGAAAAACTTCCGCATAAACCAAAAGTTCAGATTTTCAAAACCTATGGTACGGCTATGCTTAGGGCCTTTGATATGGAAGTTGAATTTGTTGGTGCCCGCAGAGAAAGTTATCAAAAAGACAGTCGGAAACCCCTGGTAGAAGACGGAACACTTGTAGACGATCAAAACCGCAGAGATTTCACGATAAATGCTCTGGCTCTTGGCCTTAATGAAAAACATTACGGGGATCTTCTGGATCCTTTTAATGGATTAGAAGACCTGAAGGCTAAAATAATCAGGACTCCTCTGGATCCCGATATCACTTATTCCGACGATCCTTTACGAATGCTACGTGCAATCAGGTTTGCAACTCAGTTAAACTTTAAAATCGAGAAGGAATCTCTGGAAGCAATCTCCAGAAATAAAAACCGGATTAAAATAATTTCCAAAGAAAGGATTACTGAAGAGCTTCATAAGATTTTGCTCGCCGATAAGCCTTCCAAAGGTTTCTCCCTGTTACATAAAACAGGTTTGCTTCAAATTATAATGCCTGAACTCACTGCACTTGAAGGTATAGACGAGATCGAAGGCCAGCGTCATAAAGACAACTTCTGGCATACCCTTGAGGTGGTTGATAATATTTCAGAAAACACCGATGATCTTTGGTTGCGGTGGGCAGCACTTTTACACGATATAGGGAAAGCCCCTACTAAGAAATTCCACAAAAAAATAGGATGGACCTTTCACGGACATGAATTTGTAGGTGCGAAAATGGTCTATAAGCTTTTTAAACGCTTACGATTACCACTTAACGAAAAAATGAAATTCGTTCAGAAACTGGTATTAATGAGCTCCCGGCCCATCGCTATAGTAGATAATGATGTGACCGATTCTGCGGTACGCCGACTTATTTTTGATGCCGGCCAAGATATAGAAGATCTTATGACACTTTGCGAAGCCGATATTACCACGAAAAACCCCAAACGCTTTAAAAGGTATCATAACAACTTTAAACTGGTACGCTCAAAGATGAAAGAGGTGGAAGAGCGCGATCAAGTTCGAAATTTCCAACCTCCTGTTACCGGTGAGGAGATAATGGAGACCTTCAATATTAAACCTTCAAGAGAAATAGGGATTATAAAGGAAAGCATCAAGGAAGCAATCCTGGAAGGTGAAATCCCTAATGAACATGAAGCTGCAAGGGAATTAATGCTAAAAAAAGGAAAGGAGCTTGGTTTAAAGGCTAACTGAGGTTCTTTTGAAAATTATAATATAAGCCTATAATGTTCATCAGATGAAAGACAATAAAAAAGTAGTTTACTGGCTGTTTACGGGTTGCATTCTAATTTTTATAATGGTGGTTGTTGGTGGCATAACGCGACTTACACATTCCGGTTTATCGATTTCAGATTATAAACTTGTTACGGGTACTATTCCTCCAATGAATGAGCAAGAGTGGACAGAGGCCTTTGAGTATTATAAGCAGTTTCCCGAATATCAAAAGATTAACTATCATTTTACACTAGAGGAATTTAAAGATATTTATTTCTGGGAGTGGCTGCACCGTGTCCTTGGCAGGCTAATTGGCATAGTTTTTATCATCCCTTTTCTATATTTCCTTATTACCAAACAACTCACCAAACCCACTATCAAAAAATCCATCATTCTTTTATTCCTTGGCGGGTTTCAGGGTTTCCTAGGCTGGTACATGGTAAAAAGCGGTTTGGTAGATATGCCAGATGTAAGTCATTACAGATTGGCGGCCCACCTCACCACTGCATTTATAACTTTCGCATATACCTTATGGGTGGCCCTCGACCTTATTTATCCCAATAGAAGTAGTATAGATAAAGGCTTTAGAAACCTGTTAAGATTTGGGATGATTATTCTTATCATACAAATCATTTGGGGAGCTTTTGTAGCCGGGCTTGATGCAGGCTTTATTCATAACACCTGGCCACTAATGGCCGAAGGAAAATTAATGCATGAAAGCGTTTGGATCGAAAAGGAACCGCTTTTACTGAATTTTATTGAAGGAAAAAGTGGGGTACAGTTCGTGCATAGATATCTTGCGTATATTGTTGCAGGTGTCATCCTTTACATCTGGTACAGGTCAAAAAAACTAATCCCTGAATATCAACACCCAACAGCCATAAATGCACTATTGATATTACTGGGACTTCAGTTCCTGCTTGGCGTATTAACTTTAATACTTTATGTACCGGTTTGGCTGGGAGTTGCCCACCAGGTTGGTGCATTTTTTCTCCTGGCGGCTATGACCTATACCCTGCACAGATTTACCAAATAACTTTCATTCTCGTCTAAAAAACGTAACTTTGGAGCCTTAAAATTTTTATTATGGTTTACAGATTTAGAGTAATTCTCGATGCAGAGGAAGATGTGTTCAGAGATATAGAAATACTTCAGGAAAGTACATTGGAGGACCTCCATAATACTATCGTTCAGTCCTTTGGGTTTGATGGCGCAGAAATGGCTTCATTTTACCTTAGTGACGAAGACTGGAACCAGGGAGAAGAAATTTCACAGTTTGATATGGGTGGAGAGGTTCGCCTTATGAATGAAACCAGCCTGGAAAGTATTCTGGACGAGAAAAACAGAAAAATCATCTACGTATACGATTTTTTAAATATGTGGACCTTCCTTATTGAACTTGGAGAAATCGCTGAAATTGAAGAAGGCCGGGACTACCCTAACCTTATGTTCGTGCACGGACAGCTACCGGATTCGGCCCCGGATAAGGATTTTGTTGGCGAAGACGACGGTCCTGCCGGTGAATTTGATGATGATCTGGATATTGACGATTACGACAATTTGTCTTTTGACGAAAACTGGAATTAATTTCTAAAGTTTCTAACTTTCTTGAGTCTTTTATTAGCGCTTTAAAATTTTTAAAGTCCTTAATTTCAGAAGAAAAATTTCACTACTATTACAGCTTTATTTAAAAACTGTGTTTTTGGTATTTCTTTATGCTGAAATCCCAGGAACCCTAATTTTGTAATGAATAAAAAGCTTCCGCCCAGGCGGGAATGACTAAAATAACAGATTTCTGCCTTTGCGGAAATGACTAAAAACAGTGTACTGAATGATCAACCTTTTTAACGCTCAAATTGAATCGCTTTCTATTCACCGGGTAGGAAATAAAAGCAGAAACGAGAATATTTTTTTGTCGGCGGCGCCATATCAGTTAAACGATGAGATCATGCCCCTCATCAAGGAATATTTCCTTAAACCCTTTAGAGAAAAAGAAGAGAATTATTTCAATTTTGCGCACGAAGCAGATATAGAGTTCAACGAACTCTATAATATGGCCAATGCCATCTTCGACGATCCTTCGGGGATCCATGAGGTTTCCAAAAAAATAACCACCTTGCTTTTTGAACAATCCTCGCATCCGCACATAAAAAGCGGAGAGGTATATGTGGTTTATTTTGAAAACATGCAGCTGGACAATGAAAAGGTTTCAGCCATCGGGATCTTCAAATCGGAGCTCAAACACGATTTCCTTCAATTTGAAGAAAAAGGAAGTATCCTGGATATGATCGTTCAGCAAGGAATAAACCTCAACAAACTGGACAAAGGCGCCCTTATTTTCAATAAAAACAGGGCTGAAGGCTACAAGATCCTTTCAGTAGATTCCAATAAATACGACACCAAATACTGGCTGGAAAATTTCCTTGGAGTAGATGTGATGCGTGATGAAAATTACAACACCAAAAGCTACCTGAATTTCTGTAAGAATTTTGCCAAGGATGTTGTTCTGCCTGCTGAAGACAAAAAAGAAGAGGTTATGTTTATGAACCGAAGTATGGATTATTTCGCTAAAAACGATGACTTCGAAGAAAGCAATTTTCTTAATTCTGTAATCGACAATCCTGATCTTTTACCTGAATTTCAACATTATAAAACAGAGAAAGCGCCAAAATATAAAATAGAAGATCTCACGGAGTTTCCTATTGCCAATAAAGCAGTAACCGATGCTCGCAAAAAGATTAAAAATATCATTAATCTCGATACCAATATCCAGATCAAGATGGACTTTGTAAATGCCGAATCGGCAGATAAATTTGTAGAAAAAGGCTGGGATGAAGAAAAACAGATGTACTATTACCTTGTTTATTTCAACAAAGAGGAGAAAAGCTAAAGTAAAAAGGGACTGCAAGGTCCCTTTTTTTATTTAATCCTGTAGCAGACGTTTCATATTAACATTCTCATAATTCCGCATCACAAAATCCAGCGCGGTACGCAGAATTTGCCCCATTGTATTGGCTCGTTTAAACTTCATATCGTTAGTGTACTTATAAAGATCTTTACGAAGTTGTTTCACATTCTGCTGAGTGGAAACATGGTCATTTATCATACATCTAATTAATTCCTTATAACGCTGTCTTGTATTGATCATTCTTTTAGCCAGCAGAGAGCGCTCTTCTTTTCTATACTGTTCGATGGAAGATTCCTGTAATTTTTCCTGAACAAGTTTCACCATGGTGTAATTCTCTTTAAAAAACTGGGGTCGGTAAACCTTTAAATTCCCTTCAAAACATTGTTGATCGAAATCTATGGCTCTAATCTGGTATTCCACGTGGTCAAAATCGTGGGTTGGAATCACCACATAATTATAAGATCTCATGTCTCCCAGCAATCTTACGGTACAACGTTCATTAAACTTCACAAACTGTTTTGCAATTTGTGTTTGCGCACGGTTATCGCAGGCCGGCAAATGTTCTTCAATAAATACATCCCCGGGAATCCCGGCTATATGTTCTTCAATTAAAGTGTCTTTATAAACCAGAAAATTAATACGGTGGGGTGAAAGCAAATGTTCAAATTCAAGCCCGTAGATTCTGGAAGCATCAGCTTTTTTTACATAAAAATAGGTGAAACTGTCATTCAGAATATTACGTACCCGCACCCTGAATGGTTTTGAATTTCCGAAGGTGCAGTAATCTATAGCATCAATATTAAGGAATTCCAGCGAATCGTCACTTCCATCAGAATGAAGGATGGTATAAACCTGTTTCAGGCTTTCATCAATTTCGGTTCGCTCGTGATCTTCATAATAACAACGTACCCAGAATGTATCCTGTTCGTGCTGATCGTAAACTACAATAGATCCCGAAAACCGCAAAAGATCATCATAAAATACGGGGATTTTTGTGTTTCGGTTATGCTTTGCGAGGTAACGATTAAATCTTTCATTTACAGGAAAAGAGGGTTTCTTCCTTGACATTAATTTTTGTTCCATTCTGGCTCTCCTTTTTTCAAAAATAAGCTATCTGTCCTGAACTCTGTAACAAAAGCTTATCTTAGTAGTCATATTACAAATATTTCTTCAATTTTGGAAACAATTCTAAAAATAAGCCAGCTTACCAAGAAATTTGGTTCCCTCACTGCAGTTGATCAACTTTCCTTTAGTATTCAAAGAGGGAATGTATACGGGATTTTAGGCCCGAACGGGAGTGGGAAATCCACTACCCTGGGAATGATTCTTAATGTGGTAAATAAAACCAGCGGTAGTTTCTCCTGGTTTGAAGGTTTCGAATCTACTCACGAGGCGCTTAAAAAAGTAGGAGCTATTATTGAACATCCCAATTTCTATCCTTATATGACAGCTGTTCATAACCTGGAACTGGTCTGTAAGATAAAAGGGGTGAATAAGGGAAAGATAGAAGAAAAACTTGAGCTTGTTGGCTTACTGGACAGGAAAGACAGCAAATTCAAAACATTTTCCCTGGGGATGAAACAACGTCTGGCAATCGCCTCAGCCCTACTAAATGATCCTGAAATCCTTATTCTGGATGAACCTACTAATGGACTTGACCCCGAGGGAATTCATCAAATCAGGGAGATTATTAGAAAGATCGCTGCCGGAGGAACTACAATTTTACTGGCCTCTCACCTTTTGGACGAAGTTGAAAAAGTATGTTCTCACGTGGTAATTATCAGAAAAGGAAAAAAATTATACAGCGGGCCGGTAGATGGAATTAATGCCAGCCATGGCTTTTTTGAGCTGAAAGCCAAAAACAAGGATTTTCTTATCCAAATCCTGGAAGGAAATCCTCATATCTCAAAAGTATCAGAAAAAAATGGCCTGGTTACCGCAATTCTTGCTGAACCCATGGAGCCAGAAACCATAAACGAATACATTTTTGAAAAAGGTCTTTCTCTATCTTATTTGGTAAAACGCCGCGAAAGCCTGGAAGAACAGTTTCTGGAATTAACTAAACAAACTCATTCTGCTTAATTATGTTACGATTATTAGACATAGAATTTCATAAGTTAAGGTACAGCCGGTCTGCAAAAATTCTGGTGTTTTCTTATTTTATTCTGCTAAGTTTTATCGCTTTGATCGCTTCAATAGAGTTCAATATAGGAAGTCTGGAATTCAGGGTTGCAGATCAGGGAATATTTAATTTCCCGTTTATTTGGCATTTCAACGCCTATATCGCGTCCTTTTTGAAATTATTCCTGGCGATAGTTATCGTCTCAATGATCTCCAATGAATATAGTAACCGTACTTTAAAACAGAATTTGATAGATGGTCTAAGTAAAAAGGAGTTCATTAGCTCAAAGTTTCTTACTGTACTGGTTTTTTCCATAGCCTCTACTCTTTTCTTGTTTTTTCTGTCTCTTATCCTCGGGTTCTCTTTTTCAGATTATACCGAAGCTTCCATCATATTTTCAAACTTGGAATATTTGCTTGCCTATTTTATAAATCTCACCGGTTTTTTTGCTTTCTGTATGTTCGCAGGAATGCTTATCAAAAGATCTGCTTTTGCCCTGGGATTTATTTTTATATGGTGGGTTTTGGAAAATGTGGCTTACGGAATCATGAAATGGCGCCTGTTCCGTGATTCAGAAGTCGCCGATAAAATTGCCGCTTTTTTTCCTTTAGAAGCCATGAGCAAGCTTCTTGTAGAACCTTTTAGCCGACTTGGAGCCGTCCAAATGGCAGCCACCCAAATGGGCTCTGATATTGAAAAAGATTATGCGGTACACTTCACCAATATTCTAATTGTGGTTGTTTGGACGGTAATTTTTGTCTTTCTATCGTATAAATTATTAAAGAAGCGGGATTTATAATACATTGGGGAACACAACATTAAAATGAAGTCTTCCCTATATTTGCTGTTTATTATTTCTCTGGTGTTTTTCCAGCCGGTCATGGCTCAACGGGAAGCGGCCAACTGGTATTTTGGTGACCGGGCCGGGCTTGATTTCAACTCTGGCGTGCCTGTAAGTCAAACCGGGAATCTTCAAACCGTAGAAGGATGTGCCACTATTTCAGACCGATTAGGGAACTTGCTCTTTTATACCGATGGAATCCAGGTTTATGATCGCCAGCATAATAGGATGCCTAATGGCTATGGCCTTAAAGGGAATGTTTCCAGCACACAATCAGCTATTATTATTCCCAAACCAGCAAATCCCGGCAAATATTACATATTCACGGTAGATAAACCAGATTATTACCAAATAGAAGACGATCCCATAGAAGGTGTTAACTATACCGAGATAGATATGTCACTAAACAACGGATTTGGAGATGTAGTCTCAGGGAGAAAAAATATTCACCTTATCACTTATAATCCTAATGATGCTACCGAAAATGAATTTAAAAATTCAGAAAAAATTTCTTCAGTAAACCACGCAGATGGAAGCTCATTTTGGGTAGTTACCCAGTTCATAGATCAGTTTTTTGCATTCAAGGTGAGTGCCCAGGGGGTGAATAACACTCCGGTAGTTTCTACAACCCCAAATTCGGTTCCTCCCAGGCTGGATGAAAACAATATAAATGTCACGGCAATTGGTTATCTCAAGATCTCTCCTGATGCAAAGATGATAGCTTCTGTAAATAGCTCTACTGCCCTGGGCAGTCCCCGTACCGGCACAAAAAAATCGGGAAAAGTATTTTTATACCAATTTGATAATTTAACCGGGAGAGTTAGTAATGAACAGGTTTTACTGGTAGACTCCTATCCTTATGGAGTAGAATTCTCTCCAAAATCAACCAAGCTATATGTTACCGCAAATAACTATAATGAGAAAGATGTTTTATTAAACAGCGATCTTTACCAGTTTGACCTGGAAAGCAACAATATTGCTAACTCCCGTAAGACTGTAGCCAGAACCAATAATGTCGCCGGAGCGCTTCAACTGGCAATAGACGGAAGGATCTACCGCGCCGGTTATCCTGTTTTTGAACAGAGACACCGATTTATGTCTGTTATAAAGAACCCGGAAGCTGCAATTAATTCCGTTAATTACGATCACAATAGTATTGAAATAAGACCCGGCGTGGTTAAACTTGGGCTTCCTCCATTTATACAATCACTGTTTCTTACCAATTTTGATTTTAAAAACCTTTGTCTTGGTGATACCACCGAATTTTTTATTACCAGTGATGAACCTTTTGATTCGGTTAGTTGGGATTTTGGAGACGGAAATTTCTCCAATTCTGAAGCCCCTAAACATACTTACGCTTCCCCGGGAAGTTATGTGGTAAGCTTAACCAAGTATATAGATGGTGAAGCTCTGGATCCTATCCGAAAGGAAATTTTCATCGCTGAAGTTCCCGCTATAAGAGGCAAATATGAACTGGTACAATGCGATTCAGGAGAAGATACTAAGGATGGGATTGCGATCTTTAATCTTCAGCAGGCTAAAGCCCCTTTAACTTACGACAATCCTAATACCCAGGCATTCTTTTATGAAGATTACCAAACCGCGGTGAACGATACCTTAAACCAACTGGCCATTGATGATTTTTACACAAACCAAAGGCCTGGACAAGTAGTCTACGCTAAGATCAATCAATTCAACTCGGAGTGTTTTGATATTGCTGAAGTCACTTTAAAAACAAAACCAACCATTGATATGTCTCCGTCTCCCGCACAAGGTTGTGACCTGGGGGATGGAACAGCTGAATTTAATCTGGAAAGAATACGCCAGAACATTATTGCTGACCTGAATTTACCTGCCGGAATTGACATAAGCTTCCATCAGGATGAAGACGAAGCGGCAATAGGTCAGAATCCCCTGCCTAATTTACATATTTCTAAAGCGGGAACCTTATACCTGCGTGCCGATCATCAAAACATTTGTTACGGTTTTGGTAGTATGGAGATGGAAGTCAATCCATTTCCTGAAGTTGAACAGATAACCGAATTAAATGTGTGTGCTTCAGCATTTCCTTTGGAAATTTTCCCGAATATAAGCCTTCCTGATAAAGCAGATTTTAGTTTTTACTGGGAGGATGGAAACATCGGTGAAACCCTGACTATAAATGGGCCAGGCATTTATTCTGTAGAGATTATTGATAACAATATTGGATGTGGAAGAACCGTGTCTTTTGAAGTTGCCGAGCTCTCCAGCCCATCAATCCAGGATATCGAAATTGAAAGTCAGGGAGACAAAAGTACGCTTAGGGTAATTTACACTTCAGACACTCCCACTTCCTTTTCTTTGGATGACATTAACGGCCCTTTTCAGGACAGTCCTGAATTCCGGAATGTACCAGGTGGCCCCCACGTGGTTTATGCCAAAAACACCGATAATTGTGGAATTGTGCTAAAAGAGGTCCTGGTTTTTGGGTTTCCAAGGTTTTTCACTCCCAACAATGATGGATACAACGATAGCTGGAAACCATATCAGATTCAGGACCCTCAATATCGCATTAAAAGCATCCATATTTTTGACCGCTACGGAAAACTGATAAAGGAGCTTGACCCGGATGGGATTGGTTGGGACGGGACTTATAATGGCAGCGATATGCCTTCAGATGATTATTGGTTTAAGATCAGTCTTGAAAACGGCCGGGAATTCAAGGATCACTTTAGCCTGAAACGGGAAAGAAAATAGCATTTTCTGAGTTTAAAAGGTATGATAATTGCGTGTGTCGAAGAGCTATAGCTAAAGAAATTTATGAAATTCAATATACAATCTGATTACAAACCAACCGGAGACCAACCGGAAGCCATACGCCAACTGGTAGAAGGAATTAACAAGAATGACCGTTACCAAACGCTTCTTGGCGTGACCGGATCGGGTAAAACGTTTAGCATGGCCAATGTGGTGCAGGAGGTTCAAAAACCAACCCTGGTTCTTGCCCACAACAAAACCCTGGCCGCCCAGCTTTATTCAGAATTCAAGCAGTTTTTCCCCGATAACGCGGTAGAGTATTTTGTTAGTTATTATGATTATTATCAGCCAGAAGCTTTTATTCCTTCTTCGGGCACGTATATAGAAAAAGATCTTTCGATCAATGAAGAGATCGAGAAACTTCGCCTAAGTACTACTTCCTCACTATTAAGCGGAAGAAGAGATGTACTGGTAGTAGCTTCGGTATCCTGTTTGTATGGTATCGGGAACCCGGTGGAGTTTCGCAAAAACGTGGTTTCTATTGAAAGGGATATGAATATTTCCCGCACAAAATTATTGCATCAGTTGGTACAAAGCCTGTATTCCCGGACAGAAGCTGAATTCTCCCATGGAAATTTCAGAATAAAAGGAGATACCGTAGATGT
The DNA here is from genome assembly GCF_036568425.1 of Salegentibacter sp. Lineage (GTDB taxonomy): Bacteria > Bacteroidota > Bacteroidia > Flavobacteriales > Flavobacteriaceae > Salegentibacter. The sequence continues at coordinate 32,424 of NZ_DATCSO010000081.1, forward strand.
TTACCCGAGTTATGCGGATAATGCTTTCAGAATACATTTTTTTGGGGATGAGATTGAAGAAATTGAGGCTTTCGATCCCGGCACCAATGACGTGATAGAGAAATATGAACGCCTGAATATATATCCCGCAAATATGTTTGTGACTTCACCCGATGTGTTACAAGGTGCGATTCATCAGATTCAGGATGACCTGGTTAAACAAGTAGATTACTTCAGGGATATTGGAAAGCACCTGGAAGCCAAGCGTCTAGATGAGAGAACAAATTTCGACCTCGAAATGATTCGGGAATTGGGGTATTGTTCCGGGATTGAAAATTATTCAAGGTATTTGGACGGTAGGAAGCCCGGTACACGCCCTTTCTGTCTTTTAGATTATTTCCCCGATGATTATTTAATGGTAGTAGACGAAAGTCACGTAACTATTCCACAGGTACATGCGATGTATGGTGGGGACCGTTCCCGAAAGGAAACCCTGGTAGATTATGGGTTTAGACTGCCGGCAGCGATGGATAACAGACCATTAAAATTTGAAGAATTTGAAGCTTTGCAAAATCAGGTGGTTTACGTTAGTGCCACGCCCGCCGATTACGAACTTCAGAAATCTGAAGGGGTTTATGTGGAACAGGTAATACGTCCCACCGGGTTGCTGGATCCGGTAATTGAAGTGCGGCCAAGTTTAAATCAAATCGATGATCTGGTTGAGGAAATTCATGTACGTGTAGAAAAAGATGAGCGCATCCTGGTAACCACGCTAACCAAACGAATGGCAGAGGAGCTAACAAAATATTTAACCCGAATCGATATCCGCTGTCGTTATATACACTCTGATGTTGATACCCTGGAGCGGGTAGAAATTATGCAGGATCTGAGAAAAGGTATTTTTGATGTCCTGATTGGAGTTAACCTTCTTCGGGAGGGTCTGGACCTTCCGGAAGTTTCCCTGGTCGCCATAATAGATGCTGATAAAGAAGGTTTTCTTCGCAGTAATCGTTCTCTAACCCAAACCGTTGGCCGTGCTGCCCGGCACGTAGAAGGAAAGGCAATTCTATATGCTGATAAAATAACTGACAGTATGCAAAAAACCATAGAACAAACCAATTACCGCCGGGAAAAACAAATTGCGTACAACAAGAAACATAATATCACCCCTACCCCGCTGGTTAAAAAGATAGATAGTGCTTTGGTAAAGCAGAAGCTAGATGTATATGATTATGAAAAACCAATAACCACAAAGGCTGCCGAAGCAGAAATGGCCTATCTTACCAAACCTCAGCTGGACAAAAAAATAAAGGAAAAACGCAAGGCTATGGAGACCGCGGCTAAAGACCTTGATTTTATGGAAGCCGCCAGATTAAGAGATGAAATAAAAGCTTTACAGGAAAAAGCAAAGGAAAAGGCCTGATCCAGTAGGGGTTTTCAAGTAAATTTCGTTTTTTAAAAAGCGGTTTTGGATTTTAGTCTATTTTTAAATTCTCCATAGCACTTTAGCGAACTTTTCAAATCCTAAACAAAATGAAAAGTACGCTTCTGTTTTTTCTGGTTTTTTCGCCAGTTTTGATTTTTTCCCAAGTGGGAGTGGGTACCACAACCCCGGACGCACAGTTGGATATCGTAGCCTCAAATCCTTCTAATCCGGAGAATATTGACGGACTTTTAATCCCAAGAATCAACAATTTTCCAGCTGTCAATCCGGGTGCAGCCCAACACGGGATGTTAATCTACCTCAATAACAATCTCCCGAAATTTCCTGTAGGTTTTTATTACTGGCATAATCAGGATGCCGAATGGAAATCCATTGTAGCAGATGCTAAGGCTGCTAATTTCTATAAAGAAAATACCCTCGAGAGTCCGGGAAACGTGGACGATCCAATTTTCAGAAAAGGAAATATCGGAATAGGAACCGAACAAATTGTTAGCAAACTTCAAATCGCCATTAATCCCGGGGTGGACCTGGATATAAAAAAAGGAATTGAAGTGGTAAACAGCAATTCGGAAGATACGCGAAATACCTATGGCATAGAAGTCAAAAACAGCAGTAAAACCAATGCGATTAAATATGGGATAAAAAATCATGTAACAGGTGATGGAGGCGGAATACGATATGGTATTTATAATACAACCTCTCAAGGCCTCAATACCACAGATATTTATGGAATCTATAATTCGGTAGGAAGGACAGAGGGTGCCAATAGTCATAATTATGGTATTTATACCGAAATAGGAGAAGCATCCGGGAGGGGTAATATCTATGGAATTTATGCAAAAGCCCTGGGAAATAGCAGTTCTGAGGTTTATGCAGGTTATTTTGAAGGTAAGGTTGGCATTGGAAGTAATCCTACTAACTTTTATGTTTTACCTGATATTCGGGGTACTGAAGGCCAGGTATTAATGGCTGAAAATAACGGAGAAGTTAAATGGAAAAATAGTGGGCACAAAGTTTACTCTTCCACTACAAGCTCAACGGGAAACTACAATATACCTGATGAAACATATACCTTAAGAATTAATAATAACGTTTCAGGTATCAACATTCCAGATGCTTCCACAAATAAGGGCAGAATAATTATTTTAATTAACTGGCCCGGCAACGCGACTAAAAATTTAAATTTTAAATCAGGTGATAATCTTTTGGATATAAAATCTAATACCCTGATAAACCAAATTAACTCCAATGAGGTGTTTACTATTCAAAGTGCTGGTAACCGATGGCTACTCCTATATAAGTAAGTGAAAAATCTACTTTTCTAATCGAATTCTTACATCCACGGCAGTCACGTCATTTTCAGTAGCCATAAGAGGATTGAGATCTAATTCTGCAATTTCCGGTATGGCGCCAAGCAACTTCGATATTTTTACAATAATATCCGCAAACAATTGGATATTAATACCGTTTTGACCTCTTACTCCTTTTAATATTGGATAAGCTTTCAGATCAGAGATCATTTTAAGAGCATCCTGATCTGCGACAGGAGTCATTACAGCGCTTACATCTTTTAAAACCTCAACAAAAATACCTCCCAGCCCACATAAAATAACGTGCGGATAATTGGTTTCCTTTTTGGCTCCAATAAAAAGCTCCATTCCTTTTATCATGGGTTGAACCAGAACAGATAAAGCCCCATCAATTTGCATCAAGTTATAGAAACCGTCATATAATTCGGTTTCATTAGAAACATTTAAGATAACGCCACCAACATCAGACTTGTGCAAAGGCCCTTCAACTTTAAGTACTACAGGGTAGGCAACTGATTTTGAAACAGTATGAAGTTCCGTTTTATTCTTAACATGAAACGGAGTGGCGAAATTTACTCCTGCGTAATTCAACAATTTAATAGCTGATTCTGTTGGCATGTAAGCATTAGGCAGCCCGTCTACCAGTTTCCTTGCCTCTTGTAAAAATTTAAAGTCGGTATCCCCATTAATATCATCAAACAATGGCCGATTCATTACCTTAGCTAGGGCATTTCCGAATAAAACCTCATCAGAAAAGGCTATATTTCCTTTCTTTAAAAACTGCTTAATCTCATTTTTTACATTCACCACTGAGGGCAGGATGGCATAGACCGGTTTTTCAGATTTCTTGATTTTATCATTTAGCACTTCGTAGACATCATCTACGCCACTTAAACCCGGACTCCCAAAAATAACCGCAATAGCATCAATTTCAGAAGATTTTTCACAGAATTCAAGAATGGCATCTAATTGCTGGGCATTGCCAGTTGCTAAAAAATCAATTGGATTAGAAACCGAAGACCCATCAAATAATTGGCTTAATAAAGCTTCAGTTTCCTTACCTTCTAACTTAGGGATATTTATTCCGTTTTTAGACAATACATCTGTAAGCATAACCGCCGGTCCTCCGGCATGAGTGATGATTGCTATATTTTTTCCTTTACTTTCTCTCTGCAAAAGAATTCCGGCAACAGTGATAAGTTCATTCCTACCATAGCAACGTATTATTCCCGCTTTTTTTAACAGGGTATCTATAAAAACATCTGAATTGGCTATAGCACCGGTATGGGAGGAAGCAGCTCTATTTCCTGCTTCAGAACTACCGGCTTTTATAGCCGCTATTTTACAGCCTTTGCGTATTAAGGAAGTTGTATGTTTTAAAAACTTAAGAGGGTTCTTTATGCTCTCAATATACAGTAGCTTAACCTTTGAACTTAAATCTTTGTCAAAAGACTCATCTAAATATTCCAAAACTTCCTCCACTCCTATCTGAGCACTGTTACCCACGGTATAAATACTGGAAAAGCTAAGCCCTGTATCTTTTGCGGCTTCAATGGTAAAAACGGCGGTTGCACCTGAACCTGAGACAAAATCAACTCCTTTATCGTCAAGTTTAGGGATAGGAGTAGTAAAAACTCCGGTATAGTATTTATTAATCAATCCAATATTATTGGGTCCTAATAAACTCCCACCTGTATCATTGATTAATTTAACAATGTCTTTTTCTAATAGTTCCCCACTTCGATCCTTTTCACTAAAACCTGCTGAAAAAATGATAAAGCCTTTTGTGTTTTTGTATTGGGTGAGAACTTTAACAGCATCATAAACATATTTTGCTGAGATCGCAATTATAGCTAAATCTACTTCGGGAATATCATTGATATTATTATAAGAGATTAAACCCTGAACAATATCCTTTTTTGGGTTTACTACAAATAATTCTCCTTTAAATTTATGATCGATTAAATTTTTAAGGACTCTCCCACCGGGACTATGTATATTATCAGACCCTCCAACAACAACGATACTTTTCGGATTAATTAATTTTGAATGAAGCATAAAAGACAAGAAATTTAATACTTGTAAAGTAAAATATTAAAAAAGGCTTTTTAGCTGATCGTCATCACAATTTGTTTAAATAAATTTTTGTTGCTTTGAAAAGATAGTTAAATCATAAGGATATGTATGCATTTTCAAACGCGGTTAATTCTATGCATTCTGAAGACATCAAGCAATTAATGAAACAGGCTTCCGGAAAAAGCATGATTTCATTTGCCGGTGGGATGCCCAACAATGACTTGTTTCCATTAAAACAAATTGATGTTATTTACAATTCTCTTCCTGAAGAAATTAAAAAATTATGTTTTCAATACGGACCAACCTCAGGGTATCCTCCTTTGGTCAAATCCCTTGAAAACTATTTGGAAAACAAAGGCTTAGAAATAGGTGATAATAGAATTTTAATCACCACCGGTTCTCTTCAGGCCATTTCCATTATTACTCAGGAATTCGTAAACGAGGGAGATATTATACTGACAGAAAACCCCAGTTTTGTCGGAGCTTTATCTGTTTTTGAAACTTTTGGAGCCGAGATACATAGTATCCCTATTAACAAAGATGGTATAGACATACAAGCCTTAAAAGATAAAATCACTTCCTTAAACAGAACACCAAAGTTTCTATACGTTACACCGAATTATCATAATCCGGCTGGTATCATTTACACCCCGGAAAGAAAAAAAGAGCTTCTGGAAGTCCTGTCAGGCACGGGAATAATCTTATTGGAGGATGATGCATATAGTGATTTGTTTTTTAAAGTTGAGGAAAAACATTTAACCAGGTCCATGAAATCATTTGGGGTGAAGGATGTTGAAATAATTTATACAGGTTCATTTTCCAAAATACTTGGTCCGGGCTTTAGATTAGGTTATATGTTATCTTCTGAGGAAATTTTCGAAAAAGCAGAATCGGTAAAACAAGCATTGGATGCCTGCACTTCTAATTTCATGCAAATTTTAGCAAATGAATTTTTAGCTCAAAATATGCTGGATCCTTATTTAAAATTTCTGAGAAGCGAATATTCCGAACGCAAAAACCTGTTACAAAAACATCTTGAAACCTATATGCCGAAAGAAATTACCTGGAATGAACCGAAAGGAGGTTTCTATATCTGGCTTAAATTACCGGAGCATATAAAATCAACAGATATATTCAAAGAAACCCTTAAGGAAGGGGTGGTATTCGTTACGGGGAGAACCTTCGATCCAGACAGTAAAAAGGATGATAGATTACGTCTATCTTATTCAAATATGCCGAAAAACAGTATAGAGAAAGGGGTAATCATACTCTCCAAAGCCATAAAAAAGGTACTCGAAAATTCTGAAGTCACCCTTAAATAAACCAGTATGCTGGATACATTTTCATTTTAGTAGTTAAATCCACTGGATTGGCTAGATGAAAACCCTATACTAATAGAGATAGGTGGGGTTTATTTTTTACCCCATTTACTCCCTTGCAGCTAGATTCATAAATTCTTGAGCAACTCTTTTACCTTCAAAAAATGCTTCCTGGTTTAACTTGATAATCCTTTCACTTTTATGTTGAAATAACTTTGTAATAGCTGCCAACAAACTTTCTTCCGATAATGGTAAAATAGTAGAAGCAGCTCCCAGTAAAACCATATTTGCAACTTTTGAATTCCCAATAGATTTTGCAATTTCAGTAGCATTTACGATGATATTCTTAGGATGCTTTTTTATTTGGTCAAACAAATCGTTTTTATCAGGGTAGTTGGCAGTATTAATAAATGGTTCTGAATCTGTTACAAGCCAGCCATCTTCTGACAAAAAGTGCAAATACCTTAATAGTTCCATTGGCTCTACCGAAAGAATTAAATCGGCTTTTCCTTCAGGGATTAAGTCAGAGAATATTTCTTTATCAGATATCCGAACATGAGATTGCACCGCGCCTCCGCGCTGGCTCATCCCGTGAACTTCTGATTGTTTAATGAACAAGTTTTCGCTTAAAGCCGCTGTATCTAAAACCGCAGCAATGGTTAGAATACCCTGACCACCAACACCTGATAATATAATATTTGTTTTCATCTGTTTAAACTTAAATGTTTTTACTTAGTTAAGAGAGAATGCCCAGCCCGAAAGAAACTTTACACTCTGTTTACTTTAATTTAGGGATGCAATTTTGGCTTTTATCTCCTTTTTTTGTTCCCTGGACAACCTAACACAAGGTCTTTCAGAAATAATAACCGAAACGCCTTTATATTTTAATTCGTTTCGCAACACTTCTGCATTGTGCTCATGGTTCTTCTTTAAAGGCACAATAGTTTTCAGGTGCTCTGGATCAACTCCAATTCCCAGACAAATCTTATGCAATCTCCCCACAGCAGTTGATTCCTGGGCTCCAGTCATAGCAATTGCAGAGTTATCTGAAATAATAACAGTTATGGGGGAATTTTCATACACAGCATCCAAAAGCCCGGTCATTCCGGAATGGGTAAAAGTTGAATCGCCAATAACTGCAATGGCATTCTCCAGGCCTGCATCAGCAGCACCTTTAGCCATTGTAATAGAGGCTCCCATATCGATAAGGGCATTAATGGTATTTAAAGGCGGCAAAGCACCAAGTGCGTAACAACCAATATCTCCAAAAACACTTTTGTTTCCAATATCGGCGACCACTTCATTAATAGTATTAAATAGATCTGTATGGCCACAACCTTCGCAAAGCTGTGGAGGCCTTGCAGTAACTACAGAGGGAATAGGTTTAGCAATTCCTTCCTTAAGGCCTAATAATTTACCAACAATAGAAGGATTAAGCTCCCCTGTTCGTGGAAGATTACCGGATATTTTTCCTTTAATCTTATCGTTTTCATCAAAATAATTGTGCAATAACTCTTCAACCACCGGGTAACCTTCTTCTATAACCAGGATTTGCTCGCAATGCCGGTATAAAGTTTTTATTTTTTCTTTGGGTAAAGGATACTGTGACACCTTTAAGACAGAATATGAGGTTTCATCTTCCCCAATATTTTCCATCACGTAGTTATAGGCTATTCCACACGCGATAATCCCTATCCCATTTTGGTCCCCTAGTTTTAGTTTATTTAATTCAGATTTTTCAGAAAGTTCTATTAAGGTTTCCTGTTTATCAATTAATAAATCAAACTGCTTTCTAGCATTCATAGGAAGCAAAGCAAAGCGTGAAGTATCTAATGGTAAATTTATATCGTTTTGATGATGTCTTTGCTTAACATCTATTCCTGCACGGGAATGCGATAAACGGGTAACCATTCTGAATAACACAGGTAATTTTAATTTCTCAGAGAGGTCAAAAGCATACAACATAAGGTCATAAGCTTCTTGCTGATTTGATGGCTCTAATGTTGGAATCATCGCAAATTTTCCATAAAACCGCGAATCCTGTTCATTCTGAGATGAGTGCATAGAAGGGTCATCGGCTACTACGACCACCAGTCCGCCATTTATTCCGGAAACAGCCATATTCATAAAAACATCTGAAGCCACATTTAAACCAACATGCTTCATTACTACCATAGATCTCTTACCAACATAAGACATTCCTAAAGCAGCTTCCATGGCTGTTTTTTCGTTAACAGACCAGGTGGTATGTATCTTTAATTCCTTAGCAAGTTTCGAATTTTGAATATATTCTGTTATTTCAGTTGAAGGTGTGCCAGGATAGGCATAAACACCCGACAAACCCGCATCAATACTACCTTGAGCAAGTGCTTCATTACCTAATAGTAAACTTTTCATCTGTGATTTTTTTTATGAGACGGACGAAATACGGTGATAATCATAGCTGTGATTTTTTAATTCTTAACAGGCATTTCATAAAATACTCTAAGTTCTAAAAACTAATTTAAAAGTATCGTGAGTAATTAGGTATGACGGAGGTCATACTATAAGGATATTCAAGTGTATTTTCGATTTAAAATAAGTTTAAAACTTCAAAACACCGGTAAATATCTTTCTAAATCAAAACCCCTGGCCTCCTTAAAACAACAAACCCCATAGAAATTCTATGGGGTTTAAATAATAGATAAACTAATTATTACTTAATCTCAATCATTCTTTTCGCTTGTACCTTAGCTTCTTCTCTTTTTGGCAGACCGATAAACAAAACTCCATCTCTGTAAGAGGCAGAAATCTTTTCAGTATCTACGCTCTCCGGCAAACTAAAGGCGCGCTTAAAGTTGCCGTAGCTAAACTCTCTCCTAGTGTATCTTCCATTCTTTTCTGAAGATTCCTTTTCTTTTTTCTCTTCAGAGGAAATTGTCAACACATCATTATCAAGTTCGATATTGAAATCGGCTTTGGTTTTTCCGGGTGCGGCTACCTCAACGGTAAATCCTTCATCATCTTCCTGGATGTTCACTGCAGGAATACTGGTCCCAATACTGTTAACATTAGTGGTACCTCCTAACCAATCGGTTTTAAACATATCGTCAAAAACCGAAGGCAACCAATTGGTCTCATCTCTTTTAATTAAACTCATAGCTTTTATATTTTTTGTTGAACATTTTATTTTCTGAATTGTAATTAGCAAATTAAATTCCAATAGAAAAATAATGACTATTTGTCTTTATTAGTGCTGTTCTCACTGCCTTTTTGACGCATTCACTTAAATGGGAATTAATTAACTTAGACCAAACTTTTCTAAAATGAATAAACTCTGGTCGAAACTCATTGGTGCTTTCAACTCCTTAAAAAGCAAAATCGCATTCTACCCCAGTCTGTTTGCAGCGATTGGTTTCTTTATGGCTTTCCTGTTAATCTATGCTGAGAACCGCGGAATCTCAGCATATCTTATGGATAATTTCCCCAGCCTTGTGGTTAATGACGGCGATACTGCATTAACCATTTTGAGCGCCTGTATTACGGGACTAATCTCTATGATGGTCTTTAGTTTTTCCATGGTTATGGTTTTGCTAAATCAGGCTTCTACCAATTATTCTCCCCGACTCCTACCGGGGCTTATCTCCAACAAAAAACACCAGGTTATTTTGGGGGTTTATCTGGCAACAATTCTTTATTGCATTTTTATAGCGGTGTCAATTCAACCTAAAGGTGAAGAGTACCAGGTCCCGGGATTTTCGGTTTTGGTGGGCATTATCTTTACCGTGATCTGTATGTGGGCCTTCATTTATTTCATTCATACAATTTCACAAAATATTCAGATCAATAATATTCTTGATAAAATTTATAAATCAGCAAAAACCCGATTAAAATTTCTAATTGAAGATCCTGCAGATAACGAAAAGAATTTCCCGGATAGCACAGACTGGTCAGAATTCTACGCTGAAAAAAGCGGATACTTTCAGAATCTTCATCTCGAAAATTTAAAAGCGATTTGCGACAAAAAAGAGATTAACCTTCATATTCTTCCGGTCAAGGGAGTCTTTGTTTTAAAAGGTATCCCTTTGTTAAAAACATCCAGGAAAATAGATGAGGCCACATTTCAGGAAATACGCCAAACGGTTGTTTATTCCAGAGATGAACTGGTTTCCCGAAATTATGCGCTTGCATTCAAACAAATAACCGAGATCATTGTGAAAGCAATGTCCCCGGGAATCAATGATCCCGGTACAGCAATGAATGGAATAGATTATTTAACAGAACTATGGGCGATGCGAATGCAAAAAAATGATTACAGTGTGCATATCACAGAGAAAAACAATAAAATTAAAATAGATGTTATAAGTTTTGAAGAGTTAATGTATAATGTCATGGCTTCCCTTCGCACTTATTGCAAAGAGGATATTACAATCGTTCAAAAACTTATGCAGATGTTTCGGTATTTAAAAACCCAGGAAAGTGTCAACCCCGGATTTTATGATGTTATAGACAAAGAGGCTAAAACATTATTAGTAGATGCGTTTCAAAGCATCACCAACCCTGCGGATCAGGAATTACTAAAAAACCTTTCTGAAAAATTAAATTTGAATACTTAACAGGTTGAATTCGGAAAAGTTTAATTTTGCAGGATGGGATTAACAAACAACGATATTTTTAAGAAATTAAGAGTAGCTCATAAATTACGCGATGATGATATTGTGAAAATTTGTGCGCTTGTAGACTTTAAGGTGACAAAAAGCGAAATTGGAGCTATTTTCCGCAGTGAAGATCATCCAAAATATATGGAGTGTGGAGACCAGTTCCTCCGAAACTTCCTTAACGGTCTCATTATTCATCTTCGTGGACCAATGCCCGAAAAGAAACCTAAAAAGAAACAAAATTAAACTAAAAACCTCCTTCAAATTGAAGGAGGTTTTTAGTTTACATAAACGGGATTGCTTACCGCACCAGTTTTTTATACTTAATTCGTTTTGGCATTGTATCACCACCCAGGCGTTTCTTCTTGTTCTCTTCATAATCAGAGAAACTACCTTCAAAGAAATAAACCTGAGAATTCCCTTCAAAAGCAAGAATATGGGTACATACTCTATCCAGGAACCATCTATCGTGAGAGATCACCACGGCACAACCTGCAAAATTCTCCAAACCTTCTTCCAAAGCCCGAAGCGTATTTACATCCAGGTCGTTGGTAGGCTCATCAAGCAGGAGAACGTTACCTTCTTCTTTTAAAGTCATCGCTAAATGAAGTCGGTTTCTTTCACCACCGGAGAGCATGTTCACCTTTTTGTTTTGCTCACTTCCACTAAAGTTAAATCGGCTTAAATAAGCTCTGGAATTCACCTGACGGCCACCCATCATAATAAGTTCCTGTTCATCACTAAAGTTCTGCCAGATTGTTTTTTCAGGTTCAATATTGGAATGCGCCTGGTCCACGTAAGCGATCTTTGCGGTTTCTCCAACCTCAAAAGTTCCTTTGTCGGGTTTTTCCTCTCCTATAATCATTTTAAAGATTGTGGTTTTACCCGCTCCGTTAGGACCAATGATCCCAACAATCCCGGCCTGGGGTAGATTGAAATTCAAATCTTCATAGAGCAATTTATCACCAAAAGCTTTACTTACACCTTTCGCTTCGATCACATTATTACCAAGACGCGGACCGTTTGGAATGTATATTTCCAGCTTCTCATCTGCCTGTTTTTGATCCTGGCTAAGGAGTTTATCGTAGTTATTAAGTCTTGCTTTTTGTTTAGCCTGCCTCCCTTTGGGGTTCATCCTGGCCCATTCCAATTCTCGTTCAAGCGTTTTTTGGCGCTTGCTAGCCTGTTTTTGCTCCTGGGCTAAACGCTTCGATTTTTGATCCAGCCAGGAAGAGTAATTCCCTTTCCAAGGTATCCCTTCTCCTCTATCCAGTTCAAGAATCCAGCCTGCCACATTATCAAGAAAATATCTATCGTGAGTTACGGCGATCACGGTACCTTTATACTGTGCCAGGTGATGTTCCAACCAATGTACCGATTCGGCATCAAGATGGTTGGTAGGCTCATCCAGCAGTAAAATATCGGGTTCCTGCAGTAAAAGCCGACATAAAGCCACCCTTCTTCTTTCTCCTCCCGAAAGCACGCTTATAGGTTTATCAGGCTCCGGAGTACGTAGCGCATCCATTGCAATCTCCAGCTTAGTATCGAGTTCCCACGCATTGCTGGCATCTATCCTGTCCTGAAGCACTGCCTGCTTATCCATTAGCTTCTGCATCTTATCGGCATCTTCATAAACCTCAGGTAAACCAAACATATCATTGATCTTATTGTACTCGTCAAGGATCTCCACAGTCTCAGCAACGCCTTCCTTCACAATCTCAAGAACTGTTTTATCTTCATCGAGTTGAGGTTCCTGTTCGAGGTACCCTACCGAATACCCCGGTGAGAATACCACATCTCCCTGGTAATTTTTGTCTTCCCCGGCAATTATGCGAAGCAAAGTAGATTTCCCCGAGCCGTTAAGACCTAAAATCCCAATTTTTGCACCATAAAAGAAACTTAAATATATATTTTTCAAAACCGGAGTGTTCGCATTTTTATACGTTTTAGTCACTCCAGACATTGAAAAGATTACTTTTTTATCGTCTGACATAATAATTTGTTTTTAATAGATTGAACTTCAGAAGCTTAATTTCTGAAGAAATGCAAATATCATAAAATAACTTTAGAAAATTAATCCTTTTTATGCTGAATAAACACCGAGCAGTCTGGAAATAATCAGAAGCTGGCCTGTATGATAAGCGGTGTGTTCTACTACCAGCATGGCCTCCCGCAACAAACTCTGATCTTTAGCATTTTTCACCGGAGATAGCAGGTCATTACTTTCCTCCAAAATAAAAGAAGCAAATTCTTCACGTTCCTTAAAATAATCTGATTTAATTTTTTTCCAGGTCACCTCATTTTCAGGAGCTGTGGCACCAGGCCAGTAGTCATCAGGCCAATTCGGGGTTTTATAACTATCGGCAGTACAAAATTCCAGAATATCCTTCTGAGCATATTTGATATGATAGAAGATTTCATAAAATGAATAAGGTAATTCTGAAGGGCGTTCACCCAAAATTTCGAAAGGAACCTTATCAACAAGCTCATCTATGGGCATAAAGGCTTCCCCTCCCCGAAGATGATTGATTAGTTGTTGCCGGTATTCTGGTGAATTCATTTTAAACCCTTCCTTTTAGCGCGTTAAAAGCCCAGGAAATAGCAAAAAACCCAATGCCTGCCACCGAAAAACCTATGGCGTAATCTATATATTTTAGCACACCCAGCAGTATCAGGGCCGCACCTATTATAAACATTATAAAGGAGGCCCATCCGAAGATGGTATTTTTATTCATTCCCATAAACTATTCTTTAGTGTAAATATCGGATTTTTTTGAGTATAATTTAGAGTTTAAAAATACCACCTATTTTGTATTTTAGCCAAAATAGAGACAACATTTAAATTAAAATCTGAAATTTTAATAAGGAATAATCCATTTACTTCAGAAAAAAGATAATATGAATATGACCTTTAATAAGAATGAAGACCATAATAAACTCCTGGTATCTTCATTAAACCATAAATTAAAACGAGTTAAACTTGGAGGTGGTGAAAAGCGCATAGAAAAACATCATGCAAAAGGAAAAATGACTGCCAGAGAACGCATAGATTTCCTCCTGGATGATCCCAATAAATCTATAGAAATAGGTGCATTTGCAGGAGATGGGATGTATGAGGAACACGGGGGCTGCCCTTCAGGAGGAGTGGTTGTAAAAATAGGTTATGTTTCTGAAAAACAATGTATAATTGTGGCCAACGATGCCACGGTAAAAGCAGGTGCCTGGTTCCCTATAACGGGAAAAAAGAATCTTCGAGCCCAGGAAATCGCCATAGAAAATCGTCTTCCTATAATTTATCTTGTAGATAGTGCGGGGGTTTATCTTCCCATGCAGGATGAGATCTTCCCGGATAAGGAACACTTTGGAAGGATTTTTAGAAATAATGCCGTGATGAGCTCCATGGGAATCACCCAGATCGCTGCGGTAATGGGCAGTTGTGTAGCCGGTGGTGCTTATCTACCCATTATGAGCGATGAAGCACTTATTGTGGAAAAAACCGGAAGTATCTTTCTTGCCGGGAGTTACCTCGTGAAGGCTGCCATAGGCGAATCTGTAGATAATGAAACCCTGGGGGGAGCAACCACGCATTCTGAAATAAGTGGAGTCACGGATTACAAAGCAAAAGACGATAAAGATGCCCTTACCCGTATTAAAAACATCATGGATAAGATTGGGGATTTCGACAAAGCCGGTTTCAGCCATAAAAAAGGTGTAAAGCCAAAAGAAAAACCTGAAGATATCTACGGAATTCTTCCCAAAAAACGCAGTGACCAATATGATGTGCGGGAAATTATTTCCCGCCTGGTAGATGGCTCAGACTTTGAAGAGTATAAAGAAGGCTACGGACAAACCATCATAACCGGCTATGCCAGGATTGATGGCTGGGCCGTAGGCATTGTTGCCAATCAACGAAAAGTTGTAAAAACCAAGAAAGGCGAAATGCAGTTTGGCGGGGTGATTTATTCAGATTCGGCCGATAAGGCTACACGTTTTATTGCTAACTGTAATCAGAAAAAAATTCCTTTAGTATTCCTTCAGGATGTAACCGGATTTATGGTAGGTAGTAAAAGCGAACACGGCGGAATTATAAAAGATGGCGCTAAAATGGTGAACGCAGTAAGTAATTCGGTAGTTCCGAAATTTACTATCATTATGGGAAATTCTTACGGTGCCGGGAATTACGCTATGTGCGGAAAGGCATACGATCCACGACTTATAGTAGCCTGGCCAAGTGCCGAACTGGCCGTGATGGGAGGAACACAAGCAGCAAAGGTACTAGCCCAAATTGAAACCGCGGCTCTGGAGAAAAAAGGAGAGAAAGTTGATGAGGAAAAGGAAAAAGAAGTTTTTGAAAAGATCAAATCCCGGTACGACGAGCAAACCTCTCCCTATTATGCGGCCGCCCGCTTATGGACAGACGCAGTGATAGATCCTTTAGACACCAGAAAGTGGATCTCCATGGGAATTGAAGCTGCCAACCACGCTCCTATTGAGAAGGATTTTAATATGGGGGTTATCCAGACCTAAAATCACTTAAATCCCAAATAGAGAAATTTTAAAGTATATATGAAAAAAATAATTCTATTTCTGGCTGTGTTAATTACAGCTGCCAATGTCTCATGTGCCCAGGTCTTAACCAATAAAGAAGGAGGGTACACTCAAGCCGATTCGCTTCGTGGCTCCCTAAGGCCGGAGCGAGCTTTCGATGTTCAGAAATATCATTTAAAACTAAGGGTTTTACCTGATAAAGAATTTATTTCTGGATCTAATACAATTAGTTTTATTGCTGAAGAAGAACTCTCTACAATTCAAATTGATCTCTTTGAAAATATGAAAATAGATTCTATCCTTCAGAATGAGGAGACTTTGGATTATGAACGAAAACATAATGCGGTATTTATTGAATTGAATCAAAGGATAGGTGCCGGGGTGAAAGGTGAAATTGAGTTCTATTACTCGGGGCATCCTATTGTAGCAAAAAATGCTCCCTGGGATGGCGGATTTGTTTGGGATGAGGATGAAGATGGGAATCCCTGGGTTGGAGTAGCTGTACAGGGAACCGGGGCCAGCCTTTGGTACCCCAACAAAGATCATCAAAGTGACGAACCGGAAGAAGTTCAGCTGGATATTGCAGTTCCCAACGGACTAATGAACGTTTCTAACGGGCAGTTTTTAGGCGAGGAAAATTTAGGTGATGGTTTTACCGAGTGGAGCTGGAAAACCGTAAACCCAATCAATAATTATAACGTAATGATAAACATTGCGAATTATGAACATTTTTCAGATTCCTATAAAGATCTGCAACTCGATTATTATGTTTTGCCCTACAACCTGGAAAAAGCCAAAAAGCAGTTTGAAGAGGTTAAGCCCATGATGGATTGTTTTTATGAGAAATTTGGGGAATATCCTTTTGTAGATGATGGTTTTAAGCTGGTGGAAACTCCATATCTGGGAATGGAACATCAAAGTGCAGTAGCCTACGGGAATGAATATAAAATGGGCTACCTGGGCAATGATCTTTCGGGAACAGGGATAGGCTTGAAATGGGATTTCATCATTATTCACGAATCGGGACACGAATGGTATGGCAACAGTATAACCGCTAACGATATTGCCGATATGTGGATCCACGAGGGATTCACATCTTATTCTGAAGCCGTTTATATTGAATGTCGCTGGGGAAAAGAAGAAGCGCTTGAATATCTTAAAGGCACAAGAAAAGGAATTGGTAATTCTACAACTATAATCGGGGATTATGGTGTGAATAGTGAAGGTTCTGGCGATATGTACCCTAAAGGAGCTAATTTATTAAATATGATTAGAAGTATCTATGACGACGATGAGCTATGGTGGAAAACCTTAAAAGATTACACCGAAACCTATAAACACCAAACTATAGTTACAGAGCAAACTGAAGCATTTTTTAATGAGCCTGTGAAGGTAGACCTACAACCTGTTTTTGATCAATATTTACGTTATACCGACCTACCAGAACTTCAGTTTAAAAAAGAAAATGAGAGAGTGGGTTATCGCTGGCAAGCCGACGTTGAAGAGTTTACAATGCCGGTTGATATTTTTATTGATGGTACCGAAAAGAGAATCTTTCCCACTGAAAGCTGGCAGTTTTTTGATCCGGAAGTGGAGGATCTGGATGATATAAGAGTAAACGACCTTGAGTTTTATATTGATTCTTCTTTTATAGAATAAGTTACAATTTCTACGTTTATACCTAACCTGCAGAACTTTTATTTTTGCAGGTTTTTTTTGACTTATTTTTAGAAAACTTATCCTGTTACACTGCTGTATATCAATGTTCCTTGCTCGTTAAATTTATTCTAATCCTGTAAAATCCCCCTGTTTTTCTGGAAATTATTAGTAACTTATTTTAAAGTAATCATTAGGTAGTATTAAAAATTGATAACGTTTATTAATAAAAGATATAAGAGATGTCGGAAATTAAAAACCTGAATTTTGGAGCTGTAATTTTAGACATGGATGGAGTGATTACAAAAACTGCAAGAGTTCATGCCAAGGCATGGAAAAAAATGTTTGATGAATTTTTAGAGAAAAGAGAAGGAGAAAGTTTCCGGCCATTGGACATCAAAATTGACTACAACAAATACATAGATGGCATTCCACGACTGGACGGAATCAGGGGTTTCTTAAAATCTCGTAATATCAACATCCCGGAAGGAAACCCAGATGATGAACCTGGAAAAAACACAGTTCACGGATTGGGCAAAAGAAAGAACAATATCTTTATGGATGTTGTTGAAAAGGATGGAGTTCAGGTTTATGACGATGCCGCGGAAATGATTAAAAAGTGGAAAAAAGAGAATATAAAACTTGCCGTAATCTCTTCCAGTCAAAACTGTAAATACATCATGCAAAAAACAGGCCTTGAAGATAAGTTTAAGGTAAGAGTAGATGGAAATACATTAAAAGAAGAACACTTAAGAGGAAAACCGGAACCGGATATGTTTCTAAAAGCCTCTGAATATCTCCAGGTAAAGCCTGAAGATACTATCATAATAGAAGATGCCATCCAGGGTGTACAAGCAGGAAAAAAAGGAAACTTTGCTTATGTAGTTGGGGTGTCAAGAAATGGCAAAGAAAAATCATTAGAGAAGGCCGGTGCAGATATAGTAGTTAATAAACTCACAGAACTTTTATACCAGGATAAAAAAAACCCGGAGACCCTCCCCAATGCCCTCGAAGAAATTGAGGACCTATTCGAAAAAAAAGGGAACAGGAAGATCACCATTTTTCTCGATTATGACGGCACCTTGACCCCTATTGTTTCAGATCCCGATGCCGCAGAATTGCCGGATGATAACAGGAAAATTATCACCGGGCTTTCTAATATTACTCCCGTAGCGATCATCAGCGGACGTGATCTCAAAGATCTAAAATCAAAGATTAAAATAGACACTGTTATTTATGCCGGAAGTCATGGCTTTGATATTACAGGTCCTAAAGGCTTGCAAATGGTACATGAATCTGAAAAAGAAGTTACTCCTGCCCTCGACGAAGCTGAAAAACATTTAAAAGAACAGCTACAAAATATCCAGGGGGTAAAAATCGAAAGAAAAAAATTCGCTATTGCCGTTCACTACAGGAATGTAGAAAAAGAAAATATTCAGGAAATAAAAGATGTAGTTCAGAAAGAAGCCGATCGTCTGGAAATATTAAAAATCGGCAGCGGGAAGAAGATCCGTGAACTCAAGCCGAATATAGATTGGAACAAAGGTTATGCATTAGATTGGCTTACTGAAAAACTAGGCTGGGACAAGAAAAAATATCTTCGAATATATCTGGGTGATGATATTACTGATGAGGACGGATTTGAGGTGATCAAAAAAGATGGTATCGGAATCCTGGTAGGTACACATGGTGAAAAAACTTCAGCTTCTTTAGCACTTCGTAATACTAAAGAAGTGACCAGTTTTCTTCAACATTTAGAAGAAAAGATTAGATAAAATAGGCAGAAAAAAAAGAATTATGGCGCCTTTTCGTATTACCTATAATGAATGGAAACCAGAGGAACAAAAACTCCGGGAGGCTCTTTGTACTTTAGGTAACGGCTATATTGGCTCCAGAGGTGCGGCTGAAGAAAATTCCAACAACAGCTTCAATTACCCCGGAACTTATCTTGCTGGAGGATACAACCGGGCAAAAACAAAAATTGCAGACAGAAATATTGAAAATGAAGACCTGGTGAATTTCCCCAACTGGCTCTGCCTTAGTTTCAGACCGGAGGGAGGGGAATGGTTAAATCTCGAGAATGTAGAAATACTTGAATACCGGCAGGTTCTGGACATGAAAAAAGGCACGCTGGAACGAATTTTCAAAATTAAAGATCCAGATGGCAGAATAACTTCTATTCACAGCCGCCGCCTTGTAAGTATGAAAGATATGCATCTGGCTGCTATACAATGGCATTTTACTCCTCAAAACTGGAGCGGGAATTTGGAAATACGCACAGCTCTGGACGGTACTGTTAAAAATGATAATGTTGCCCGATACAAGGAACTGGAAGGGCATCATCTGGATCCTGTAAACACGGAGGTATTCAATCAAAATAGCATGCTTTTACAGGTCCAGACAAAACAATCGAAAATTATAATGGCCCAGGCAGCCAGAACCCAGATTTATTCCAGGCAGAAAATCGTAAAAAGTGATATTACCTCACATCAAAAAGATGGATATATAGAGCAGGTTTTTCATTTTCCAGCTAAAGAAGGAAAAAAATACGTGGTTGAAAAGATCGTGGCTATTTATACCAACCGCGACAGAGCCATCACCGAACCATCCCTTGAAGCCTGTAATGATATTAGCCGGGTGAAAAGATTCAAACATTTACTAAATAGGCAAGAAGAAATATATAGGTTTTTGTGGCACCGTTCGGACATAGGAATAATTGGTAGTAAAAAAATTCAACAATTAGCACGCCTACATATTTTTCACAGTCTGCAAACCATTTCTCCAAACACGATAAGCCTTGATGCAGGAGTGCCATCCAGGGGCTTGCATGGGGAAGCTTACAGAGGCCATATTTTTTGGGATGAGCTTTATATTTATCCTTTTCTGAACCTGAGGTTTCCTGAAATCACCAGAAGTTTACTGATGTATCGTTATTACAGGCTGGATGAAGCCCGTTATGCCGCCACCCAGAAAGGTTACAAAGGTGCTATGTTTCCATGGCAAAGTGGAAGCAACGGAAGGGAAGAAAGCCAAATAATACATTTGAATCCCGAATCGGGGAATTGGATCCCCGATAACACCCATTTACAAAGACATGTAAATTCAGCTATTGCCTTTAATATCTGGAATTATTATGTAGCCTCAGATGACAAACTTTTCCTTTCCTATTTTGGAGCAGAAATGTTCCTGAGCATCGCTTTATTCTGGGCTAGTAAAGCTAAGTATAATGAGGAGCGGGATCGTTATGAAATTCACGGAGTGGTTGGGCCCGACGAGTACCACACCTCCTATCCAGATTCTGAGGAACAAGGCCTAAAAAACAATGCTTATACAAATATAATGGCAGCTTGGGTGCTACAAAAAGCTTTAGAGATTCTGGAACTTATTGAGAAAAGCCGAAAACGTGAATTGCTCCGGGTTCTGGGTATCGATGATGCAGAGTTTTCTTTGTGGCAGGACATCAGTAAAAAAATGTACGTCCCCTTTATCAAAGATGGTATTATCAATCAATTTGAAGGTTATGAAAAGCTTCAGGAGTTTCCGTGGAAGGATTACCAGAATAAATATGATGATATACAACGCCTGGACAGGATCCTTGAAAAAGAAGGAGACACCCCAAACAACTATAAGGCTAGTAAACAGGCAGATGTCCTCATGCTTTTTTACCTGTTCACTCAGGAGGAATTAAAAAATATTCTTGAAAATCTGGGGTATGAATTTCAGGAAGAGATGATCAACAGAAACATTGAATATTACAGCGAACGCACTTCTCATGGATCTACGCTTAGCCGATTGGTTTTTTCCTGGATCCAGTCAAAATACGACAAAGCAAAATCCTGGAAGAATTTTGAAACACTCATTATCAGTGATTTTGAAGACATTCAGGGCGGGACTACACCAGAGGGAATTCATCTGGGAGCGATGGCAGGATCATTAGACCTTATTCAACGCAATTTTGCAGGACTTGCTGTATGCGATGATGCTTTATGGATAAATCCAAGCGTGCCTGACGGTATTAAACAGATTTCTATGCGCATTAATTACAAAAAGCACTGGATCTATGTCTCAGTGCAACATGAAAAGATAAAAATTTCCTTTGAAGAAGGCTGGAGCAATGAAGTGAATATTGGGGTTCTTAATAAAATATATAAATTCAAAATTGGAGAAGTTAGGGAGTTTTCTCTCTTGCCACAATCCTAAACCCCTGAAGATAAAATTCACATCTTTTTTCAACAAAATCATTAATGAAAATGAAAAACAGACCGAAGGTAAACATTAAAGATGCCTCTCTTAAGTCTTCAGAAGAGATTCTTAATGCATTTTCTGTAGATAAGGAAAGAGGGCTTTCAGAAGAAGAGGTCCGGAAAAGATTGAAAAAACATGGCAAGAATATTCTGGAAGAACAATCCCAAAAAAGTATCTGGCAAATACTTTTTTCCCAGATCAATAACCCAATAATTTACCTTTTAACCGCTGCGGCTATTTTAGCCTTCTCCTTTAATGATATTGCCGAAGGAATCGCTATTGTTGTGGTTCTCGTGATAAATACAATTATAGGATTCTGGATGGAATATAAAGCCCAGAAATCCATGAAATCCCTAAAGGATTTAGATAAAATAAAAGCAAGAGTAATTCGCAACGGCAAAAAAGAAAATATAGATGCTGAAAATTTAGTGCCCGGCGATATTTTAATTGTGGATTCTGGCGACCTTATTCCCGCCGATGGGAGAATAATTGAGGCCACAGAATTGCAAATTGACGAATCCCCGTTAACCGGAGAATCGGTACCTATAAGCAAATCTTCAGATACCCTGGAGGAAAAAAAAACCGTAGCTGATCGCAAAAATATTCTGTATAAGGGAACCGCTGTAAGCGGCGGTACAGCAAAAGCTGTGGTGTATGCAACTGGAATGCAAACCGAATTAGGGAGCATTTCGGCCATGGTAGGAGAAGAGAAAAAAGATGAGATTCCTTTAAATAAAAAATTAAGTGAACTCACTAAAAATCTAATCTTTGTAACTTTAGGGCTTGCCATTGCTTTCCTGGTATTCGGCTGGATAGCCGGAAAAGAAATATACTTGCTTATTCAAACCTCTATCGCATGGACAATTGCCGCCATCCCCGAAGGTTTACCAATCGTAGCCAGTATAGCTCTCGCAAGGGGCATGCTTCGCCTGGCAAAAAAAAATGTTATTGTTAAGAAACTTGAAGCTGTAGAAACTCTTGGAGAAACCACAGTCATCTTCACAGATAAAACCGGAACCCTTACAAAAAATCAGCTCACGGTAAACACCTTATTTTTTCCTGGAGACATAAGAATGGATGCGGAGTGGAAAGATGCTAAACCCAATATTGAAGAAAAACAGGAACCAAAGGAAAACGAAAACTTTCTTCAGATATTCAAAATATCAATACTGGCCAATGATGCGAGTTTAGAAGAAGGTATATCTGAAGAAGAAAATGAGGAAAAAGATGATGAAGGAATTGAGAAAAGCGGAAAAGGAGATGGAGATCCACTGGAAATAGCCTTACTAAACTTCACTAAAAAGTTTGATGAGAATCTTTACCGGAAAAATCGTGAATTAAAGAGAGAATTACATGATCCATTCGACTCCGAATCGATGATTATGGGGGCAATTTACCAGGTTGATGAAGGTTTTTATGTGGCGGGAAAAGGCGCTGCCACAGCCATTCTTGATCGTTCAACCAAAGTTCTAGTTGGTGATGAACTAAAAGAACTCTCTGATGAAGACAAAGAGTACTGGCGTAAAAAAAACAATGAATTATCTGAAGAAGGCTTACGGGTACTCGCTTTTTCCTATAAAAATATAGACAAGCTACCTGAAGGAAAAGAAGCGGAAGATTTTATTCATGAAATGAATTTTGCCGGTTTAATAGGCTTTATTGACCCGCCCCGAAAAGAAGTTTCCGATGCAATTGATGTATGCAAAGAGGCAGGAATAAAAGTAATCATGATCACCGGAGATCATCCCGGGACGGCAAAAAATGTTGGAAAACAGGTTAGTTTGTATGACGAGGAAGAAGAAAACGGAGACGGAGTACTTTCCGGGGAAAAACTCCGAAATGAAATTAAAAAAGAAAATGTTTCGAGCTTGGTAAACACCAAAATATTTTCCAGAGTAGATCCTGCCCAGAAATTAGCTGTGATAAAACATTTTCAGAAAAACGGAGAGATAGTGGGAATGACCGGGGATGGCATAAACGATGCTCCTGCCCTTAAAAGGGCTAATATAGGAATAGCCATGGGCAAACGCGGAACCCAGGTTGCCCAGGAGGTGTCTGATATGGTTCTCAAGGATGATTCCTTCACGTCTATTGTAATTGCCATTGAACAAGGGCGAATTATTTTTGGAAACATAAGAAAATTCATCATTTATCAGCTCTCTTATCACCTGAGTGAAATTCTTATAATAGCACTTATTAGTTTTACTCTTTTTTACCTGCCCTTACTTCCGCTACAACTACTTTTCCTTAATCTATTATCAGATGTTTTTCCTGCTCTTGCATTGGGTATAGGGAAGGGAAATTCGGGGATTATGAAAAACCCTCCAAAAGATCCTGAAGAACCTATTCTAACCAAAAAGAACTGGATCCAGATAGGCTTATACGGAGTGATTTTGACGATTTGTATTTCAGGAGCGTATTTCTTTGCCCACTATGTATGGAATCAGCCCAAAGAGATTACAAATAACGTTGCTTTTTTTAGTCTTGCAATTGCTCAATTACTCCACGTTTTTAATATGAGAGAAACTGAAGAGAAAATTTTTAATAACCAGGTAACCCGTAATAAATATATATGGATGGCCCTCGCATTTTGTTTCACGATACTGATTGCCGCCTATTTTATTCCCGGAATTTCTAAAATTCTTTCTTTTCAACAACTTGAATTAAGGATTTGGGGACTTATAATTATTACAAGTTTACTACCCTTAATAATAATTCAGCTTATAAAAATTTTCAAAAAAAACTTTTAAGTCTAAACGGCTAAGTAAAATATCTTTCAATAAAAATTAACTGATATACTCACTCTTAATCAATAAACAAATACATATGAAAATTGTAAGCTTAACCCTGAATCCGGCACTGGATAAAAGCACATCTATAGATAGGTTGCAGGCGCAGAAGAAACTACGTTGTAAGGAACCTGTTTATCATCCCGGGGGAGGTGGTATTAACGTTTCAAGGGCTATAAAGATCCTTGGGGGCGAATCCTTAGCAATTTATGCAGGAGGGGGACCTGTTGGCGATAAAATTGAAGAACTGCTTAAGAAGGAAGAAGTAAATCAACAGCGCGTCAACGTAAAAGAAAATACACGGGAAAATTTGATGGTTGTTGAAAATTTAACCGGAAATCATTTTAGATTCGGGATGCCGGGAGCAAATGCAGGACAAGAAGGCCTTCAAAAATGCCTGGATGCAATAAAGAATCTCCCGGATGATGTTAAATACCTGGTTGCCAGCGGCAGTTTACCGCCCGATGCACCGGATGATTTTTATGGGACAATAGCGGAAATTGCCAAAAGCAAAAATATTAAATGCATAATAGACACTTCAGGAAAGGCTTTAGTGAAAGCTTCAGAAATGGGGGTTTGTATCATGAAGCCCAATTTAGGAGAGTTAAGTACGCTGGCAGAGAAAAAGGAAATTTCAGGACTGGAACAGGAGAAGATCGCAAAAAAGATAATAAATGAAGGCAAAGCAGACATCCTAATAGTTTCCCTGGGTGCCCGGGGAGCAATGCTAGTTACTAAAGACAGCATTGAATACGTAGTACCTCCTACCGTCAAACAGGATAGTACCGTAGGTGCGGGGGATTCTATGGTTGGAGCCTTGGTTTTATCTCTTTCCCGTGGAGACTCATTACTGGATGCCGTAAGATGGGGAGTTGCCGCAGGTACTGCTGCCACAATAACCCCCGCAACAGAATTATGCCGTAAAAAAGACGTGGAAAAGATTTATAACTGGCTTAGCAAAAAATAACCTCCGAAATCAATGTATCAGAGAAATTAGAAGTCAATTAATATGACAAGTGATGAGAAAATTATTAATATAACTGCCTTCTCACCTTTTTAAATTACAGGATTGAGTTTCCTAAGAAAGGACAGTAAATGTTTTATCCACAACAGTGGTTTAACGGTGATACTCTGTATTTACTGCCATTGTTCGATCAAACTTCCAATAAAAAAAGCAACAGCTGCAGCAGATCCTCCAATTAGTAACATCTCCCCTCCCGCGAGGTAAGGATTTCCTCCGGTAAGTTTTGTCCTCAATGCCCCAACCCCAAATAAAGCCAAACCGGTGGCAATGCCAGAGAAGATAAAAGAATTTGAAGTAAGTGTTATAAAAAAATAAGGTACAAGTGGTATTATCCCAACGATTATAAAAGCCAGAAAAGTAAATAAAGCTGCAATCCTGGGATTATGTTTTTCCTGTTCCTCCATATTATTGCTTTTTTTCCTGGCCAACTCAGCTTTGTTAGCGAGAAAGTCTGAGGAAGCCATAGAAAAGCCATCTGCAAATAAGGATGCAAATCCTACCACAAGAATGGCTTTAGTTCCTAAATTAGCTCCTTCAACACTGGAAACTATTGCAAAAGTGGTAATTATTCCATCGTTTGCTCCATAAACTGCATCTCTTATATATCTGGTTAGCAATTTTATATATAACATAGTATCCAATTCTATTAAATTACACCCAACCTTCCAAAATCTAATTATTTAAAAATAGTCTTATTCAGACCATTATTCAATGATGAAGGTCATAAATACCGGGTTGGATGGAGAGTTGAGATTTGATTATATTTCTTTAGAAGCAATCAAGGTTATTCGGTTGAAAAAAGAAATAGATTTAAAAAAAAGGTGGTCAAGCTAAAGGATAATACATATTTAAAGGCTCATTTATTGGTTTTTGGGATCCTCTTTCAAAGCTTCAAATCCTGAAATCAAATCAAACAATTCTTCATCAATAGCACTTTGTCGCCTGTGATGAAATTTACCGCCAAGAGTATCCAACATCTCATCAATATTTTTTTCTGCCCTTTGCATAGCGGCTAAACGACTCGAGTTTTCACTTACCAAAGACTCCGCACTTGCCTTGAACAACGAAACAAAAAGAAATTCTCTAATAAGTGCCTTCAAGGTTGACTTTTTTCCACCGGCAACCTGCGGTAAATTTTTTGTAGGCCATTTTTGGACATCTAATACATGTACCCATTTCTTTTCTAAAGGCAATAATTTTTGCATTTCAGGCTTGTAACCTGTTACAGGTTTTGGTTTGTTATGAAACAGATAATATTCCTTCTTTTCTTCTGTTTCAAAATTTTCAAGACTCTTAATTAATATTTCTCTTACCAGAACAGTAATGGCGTTAACCGAATTTGGAACAGAAAAAAGTTTTGTGACATTAAATCCGAGATCCATCAATCTGAACTGAATGCGCTCACCTACCACCCAAATTTCTTTTTCGCCTGGAAATTCCTGAAGGGAGGTGGAAACAAAATCGGAAAGGGAGTCATTAAAAGGCCCTACCAGACCTTGATCGGATCCAAAAACAATCGCGCAAATTGATTTTGAATCGGTTTTTTTTGAGGTTAAATTTTCTCTCTTTAGATTGACTTCCTCTTCCCTAAAAATAGCGAGAATCCCCAAGGTAACAGTTCGGTAATAATCTCCCAGGGAATTTACCGCCGACTCATATTGTCCAATATTTGAAGCTGCCATGGTTTTCATAGTCCGGACGACCGATTTGAGGTCCCCTGCTCCTGCCAGTTTTCTGCGTAAGCTCTCTAAGGTCTCCATTATCTTCAGGTCTTGTTAGGTTCCGGTTTCTCCTGAAAAGAAGAAAGCTTCTTACCCGCAATATCCAGGATTGACTTCCGGTGGTCATCATTCAATTTTTTATCTGAAAATATACGGTCAATAATTTCCCGGGGAATTTCATTGGCTTCCTCCAATAAGGAAAGTTCAGCCTCCCGCATTTTGTTAAGTGGGATCGTATCAAAAAGTCCGTTTGTTAATGCGAGAAGAATCATAATTTGTTCAGGAACCGACATTGGCTGGAGTTCTGGTTGTTTCAGACCTTCACGAATTCTTTTTCCATGGTGAATTTTCTTTTTAGTATCATCATCCAGACGGGTTCCGAAACGAGCAAAACTCTCCAGTTCTTCAAACTGGGAATACGCGAGTTTAAGGTTTCCGGTTATAGATTGAAAGGCAGGCAACTGGGCTTTTCCCCCAACCCGGGAAACCGATTTACCAATATCAACCGCCGGTAAAACACCTTGTTCAAATAATTTAGGGGAAAGATAAAGCTGCCCATCATTTATGGAAATAAGATTTGTAGGAATATAGGCTGAAATATTTTGAGCTTCGGTTTCTATAATTGGTAAGGCGGTGAGTGATCCTCCTCCAAGATCTTCATTCAAATGAGTGGCTCTTTCAAGCAATTTTGAATGTATATAAAAGATATCCCCCGGAAATGCCTCACGTCCCGGTGGTCTTCTTAGCAATAGTGAAAGTTCGCGATAAGCGCGCGCATGATGAGTAAGATCGTCATAAACAATAAGTACATCTTTACCTTGTTCCATGAAGTATTCTGCAATACTGGTAGCCGCATAAGGAGCTATATATTTTAATCCGGGGGAGGTGTTCCCTTCAGCAACTACTACAATGGTGTATTCCAATGCCCCCTTATCTTTCAGATTTGCAATTACTTTTGCAACCGATGATGAGCGCTGGGAAACAGCACAATAAATACAAATTACATTTTTATCTTTTTGATTAAGTATGGTGTCAATTGCAATGGCCGTCTTGCCTGTTTGCCGGTCACCCAGAATCAACTCCCGTTGTCCCCGGCCAATGGGAATTAAAGCATCCACCACTTTTAATCCAGTTTGCATTGGAACTCTTACCTCGGCCCGATCCATAATTGCAGGAGCTGGGCGTTGAATTGGCATTCGTTTACTAAAACTGATATTTCCTTTGTCGTCCATTGGTTTCCCCAACGGATTGATCACCCTCCCAATCAAGCCTTCTCCTACAGGAACATCCAATACCCGCCCCGTTCGTTCCACCTCATCGCCCACGCTCAAATTTGTATCCTCTCCCAAAAGGATCACACCTATTTCACTTTCATCAAGATTGTAAGCAATTCCAAATAAATCATTGGGGAACTTCAGTAGTTCTTCAAAACCTGCACCTTGAAGTCCGGAAACCCTAACCACTCCAGATGATACGCTCATCACGTAACCAACTTCCCGGGGAGAAAGAGATGGGACATAATTTTCCCTGCTTCGGGTTAATTTATCGAAGGTCCTCTTTAAAGTTTTATTTAACTCTCCTGACGGCATCTTATTGATTTTTTAATTCATTTTTGGATTCTTCTTCTATTGTTTCTGAAATATTTTTCTCCAGTGAATTCAGATACTCTGAAATACTCCAGGAAATTTTAAATCCGTTTGCAGTCAATTCGACACCACTCACCAATTCCGGTACGGTTTTATATTGAAATTTGGTTTCGGTTCCTAAAATATCCGTAACTGTCTTTTGAATTTTAGTTTTTTGTGTTGAAGAAAGTTCGAATGCACTGCGAACCCTAATTGGATCCGACTTAGATTTAAAAGCTTCCAAAAATTCTTTCTTTTCATCTTCTTTCAAATCCTTTAGACGGCTTATAAAGATATTTAGAGTTTGTGCCTCCATATCGAGGGAAGCCAGATCTGAAAGAGTTTTTCTGGTAATTGAAAAAACTTCCTGCTGTACCTTTCTCTCGATCTCCTGGCTAAGATTTTGTTGGTCTTCTTCTGAAGATTTTTTAAGTTGAGAACGAAATTTACCTGCTTCTTTTCTGGCTTCCTCTAGAAGTTCTTTACGTTTTTCTTCAGATTCCTCAATAGCCTTTTTCATCAATTTCTTCTTTTTATCTTCGAAATCTTCATTTTTCTGTTCGAATACCTTTTTCTCCTCCTGAGCTTCTTGTTTTTTTGATTCTGCCTCCTCAAGTTGAGATTTGATTTTCTTTTCGCGTTCTTTAATGGCATTAAGAATTGGTTTATATAGAAATCGTTTGAGCAACCCCACTAAAATGAGGAAGTTAATTATCTGAGCAATCACGGTAAACCAATCAATTTGCATAATGATATATTATTGAATGAAATGATTCCAGAACGGATTAGCGAAAACAAGAATCATTGAAAGCACAAAACAATATATGGCTGTAGATTCGATCATCGCTAATCCCACAAATAAAGTCCTGGTAATAGTGGCCGAAGAATCAGGCTGCTGGGCTATGGAACTCAGTGCTTTTGATAAGGCTCTACCTTCGCCTATTGCAGGGAACATGGTCCCTACAGCTGTTGTAAATCCGGCAGTAATTATTGAGACTACTGCAATTAGTGTTAAATCATCCATTTTTATCTCTTTTTAGTTAATAGTTATATTGCTTTTATTTTTACCGCTCCAGCTATATAAACTGTTGCCAGAATACTAAAAATATAAGCCTGTATCATACCTGTTAACAGGCCAAGAACATTCATAATGACGGGAAAAATAAATGGTGCTATGCTTAAAAGTATAGCCACAATCATTCCTCCACTCATGATATTCCCAAACAACCTTATAGCAAGAGCCAGGGTTCGTGAAACCTCACTAATCAGGTTAAATGGCAACATGATAAACGTAGGCTTGAGATAGCTTTTGAGGTAACCTCCAAAGCCTTTCTTCCCAATACCAAAATAAGGCACAGACAGAAAGACACTAATAGCCAATGCCGCAGTAGCCGAAAGGGAACTGGTTGGTGGTTGATACCAGGGAAAAATGACGAATAAATTGGCTAAGCCAATAAACAGGAATAAAGTTCCGATAAACCCGATATATTTTTCCGGTTTTTCAAGTCCTATTTCTTTTATTTGATTGCTTATCATTATCACGATTATCTCTAAGATCACCTGCCAGCGGGAAATATGAATTTCTACTTTGAGATTCCTGGTAATTAATCTTGATGAAATAACCAGGATCAGCATTAATGCCCATGTGGTAACAATGGTTAGATTAATATTAATAAAACCATATTCCCAAAAGATAATTTCATCAGGACTTAGCTTCATGACTTGACTGCTTTTTTAATTGTATTGTTTTTTCCTCATTAGATTTCGTATGGTGAATAATGATGCTACGGGCAATAATAAACCCTAGAACAGAAATAAGAAGATTTTTCCAACTTCCCTGGGACAGGTAATAAAACCCAACCAAAGTAATACTTACCCGAATAATAAAACTACCTATGAGCCATAATGCAGGCCTTTTTGAGGTCACCACTTTTTTTACAGTGAACCAAAGCCCTCCAAAAAACAATATCCCCAGAACTACGCCCGCTGTAAGCACAAATACCATGTATATAATTTCATTCATCTTTTTCCTCTTTTGTAAAATTCAACTCTTCCTCTTTATTGTTTGGATTCATCTCTCTGTCTTCATTGGCTACCCAAAACCATGCTATCAAACACCCTATTATTAAGCCTATGACCAAAAAGGTCAATGTCCAGGAAAAGGATTGAGGATAATTATTATCCAGCCATATTCCCAAGACCGTTCCTAGCAGCGTAGGCACGGCTACAGACCAGCCTACCATCCCAAACATTCCCAGCCCAGCCCAAATGCTCTTTCTTTTTTCGCGCAATGCTTTAAGTTTGCGTCTTTCTTTTTTACCCACCTGTTGGCTAAATGCATTCCTTTTATTTTTCTTCTTTGCAGGTGCCATTATTTTATTCTTTACTTAGTTTTTCCAGGCTGTATATAAATCCGCTTTCCAATTTGGCCATTACAGAGCGGACTTTTTTTTCAGTTTCATCGAGATCCACAAATTCTTTTTCTACCGATTCCTGTAGCTTTCCAAGATCACCGCCTCCTATGGCATTACGAACAGAAATCAGTACTTCCAGTCCTGCCTTTACCAGAATACCTTCATCTATGGCCAGATACTGGACTCCCTCCGCTTCTGTTTCATAGATAAATACCCCCGGTATCAATGCGGCAACACAGTCCAGTCGTTGTGGTAAAAAACCAAAGGATCCTTCACCTGTTTCGGCAACAACCCGCTTCACATTTCTTACTTTATCAAAAACCTTGAATGGAAGAAGGATTTTAACAGTCATTAATTCATTTTCCATTTCAAATATTATTTTCAATTCACCGAACTTTTCCCCTTTTCTTTTTTTTCTTTCTCCTGAGCATCCTCGATAGTCCCGATCATGTAAAAAGTACTTTCCGGTAGATCTTTGAACTCATCTGAAAGTATACGTTCACAGCCATTCAGGGCGTCTTCCAGGCTAACGTATTTTCCGCTAATCCCACTAAATTGTTCGGTAGTAAAAAATGGTTGCGTAAGAAATCGTTCTAAACGTCTTGCCCTATTTACCAGATTTCTATCATCGGTAGATAATTGTTCCAGACCCAGCATAGCAATAATATCCTTAAGGTCTTCATATTGCGCAAGGGTTTGCTTAATTTCCTGTGCAAGATTATAATGCCTTTGACCAATTATTCCGGGAGTAGCCATTTTTGAATTGGACTGTAACAGGTCTATAGCTGGATAAAGTCCTTCGCTGGCTTTTTTTCTGGAGAGAACAATTGATGCGGAAAGATGTGAGAATGTATGTACAGCTGCCGGATCGGTTAGATCATCGGCTGGAACGTACACGGCCTGGATAGATGTAATGGCGCCCTCATCTGTATTAGCAATGCGCTCTTCCAGTTTGGAGAGTTCGGTTCCCATTGTAGGCTGGTAGCCCAACCGGGATGGCATTTGACCCATAAGGCCTGAGACCTCCATCCCTGCCTGAATAAACCTAAAAATATTGTCGATAAGCAACAATACATCACGGAACTCATCATCCCTAAAATATTCGGCCATTGTCAAAGCCGCATGCCCAACCCGAAAGCGAGCTCCTGGCGGCTCATTCATTTGCCCAAACATCATCACCATATCATCCAGAACACCGGCTTCTTTCATTTCATTATAAAGCTCATGTCCTTCCCGGCAGCGTTCCCCTATTCCACAAAATATACTCACCCCCTTGCCGTGGCCAACCATATTATGGATCATCTCCGTGAGCAAAACAGTTTTTCCTACCCCGGCTCCTCCAAACAAACCGGCCTTTCCGCCTCGTTCCAATGGAATGAGAATATCGATAGCCTTAATTCCGGTTAGGAAAATTTCAGATTTTGTGGATCGTTTTGTTAATGGGGGTTGTTCCTGATGAATATTACGCCACACCACTTCTGATATTTTCTCCTCGTGGTCTATCGTGTTTCCAAAAACATCGAACATCCTGCCCAGGATATTTTTTCCAACGGGAACTTTAAGCTGTTCTCCATCTGTTTCAACCCGCATTCCCCGTGATAATCCCTGGGTGGCGTTTAACGCAATTCCTCTAATTCGGTTTGAGTCAATTTGCGACAGTACTTCAATTCCAATTTCATTCCTTTCTCCTGTGTGAAGCAAAGTAAAAATAGAAGGTAACTTGTTTTCAAACCATACATCAACAACGCTTCCCCTTACCGAAATAACTTTTCCGTAATTTAAAGAGTTGTTTTTATGAGATGAATTTGCCCCCATATTTTAAATCTGAAGTAAGATTTTTTTAATTCAAAAAACACCTAATCCTCATTGAGGATTTTACCTGCTTGATGCGCGGGAAGGTCCCTCGAGGTTTCCCCGAATCACTCAGGTGGGATTGCCTCGAATTTTTAAAATATTTTTCTCCTATAATAATCCCGATATCGCCTGTAGGTTTGGCACCGGGGTTTTTGATTCATTTCTCAGGATTTCAGTTTGCTGTTTTAATTTCTCAGCTTCCTTTAATAATGGGACGTTCATAGAAAAGCTGATTTCAAAAGCGAAAACCCTTACTTAAAGATAGGATTTTTTAGGTGAAATAGTTTAAGCTTTTTGAATTTGTTAGGCTCTAAATGTATGTGTTCCATAGAAATAAATGTAAATACGCCAATTCTGTATAACATTCCCCAGGAAATCTAAAAACCCAAAAAAAGGTCTAGAATTCACTGTTCAGGTTTTTCTTTAGACTTCCAGGTAGATTAATCTTTGCTCCTACTTCATAGAAGTTTAAAATGAGTTTTTAAGGTGATTTGGGTTTCTTGTTTAGAAAAGACAAGTATGGTGCGCAATCCAGGAACTTATCTATATTCCATTGAGTTCACCACTTATATTTCTTTAGGATTTTCATTAACAAGTATTGCTCTTTCCTGCACAGGAAAAACTGATCTGTTGTTTTTAAAACTCCCAAGCCCAATAAATAAGAAGTTTTTATACTTTTTGAAGTTAATTCACCTTACTTTTTATGGTATTCTCCCGATGGATCTTTCCGTTTGATGTTTCTTCGAATTTCTCTATGAGATAGATCTTTTTTGGAATCTCGTATTTCCCAAGACTTTTTAAGTTTTTTATTTTCTCCTTTAGCTCGTTTAAAACATCTTCAGAAAAATCACTTTCTACAAACAGCACTAGTTTTTGTCCTAAAGCTTCATCGGGCATCGAGGTCACAAAGAGTCTCTGGTCGATTACCTTTCTCAGCTTTCGCTCAATCTCTTCGGGAAATAGTTTAATTCCTCCGGAATTGATCATATTATCAATACGCCCTTTCCAAATAAATTTCTTGTAAGTTAGAATTTCAACCACATCATTGGTAACGATAGGCTCATCTGCCAGTTTTGGTGCTTTGATAACAAGGCATCCTCTTTCATCCTGAGAAATATGGATATTAGGTAAGACCTTAAAGGGTTTAGCCTGTTTTTTCTTATTCTTCGGATTCAACCTTTTCGCTGCTATATGGGTAACGGTTTCAGTCATCCCATACGTTTCATAAATTTTGGTCTCTACATCTTTTACCATCTTTTGAAGTTTTGGAGAAACGGCTCCTCCTCCAACAATAAGTTTCTGAATAAGATGCAGGCGGCCTATGGAATTATCCAGTTGAAAAGGAGTCATGGCGCAAAAGTCGTAACGCTTAAAAACCTGGTCCAAAGGATTTGAAGATGGCGGTATGAGATCAAGATGCCAACCCAGCATCATTGCCCGCACCAGCATCATCTTTCCGGCAATAAAATCGGCCGGGAGGCACATGAGAGCTGTGGTTTTTTCCGGGAGATCAAAGAACTTGGAAGTAGCAAGAGCCGAATTGATCATATGCTCTTTTTTGATTTTTATTTTTTTAGGTTTCCCGGTAGATCCCGAAGTTTGGACATCTATAGTATCCCCGGGTTTGATCCAGTCCAAAAGAAAATTTCCAATTCTTTCTTCAAAAGGCTCACCTTCTTTTATAAAACTATAGGCAACCTGATAAAGTTCAGTATTGGAGAAATATCGCTTGTTAAGCCTAAAATCCGGATGCGTTTCCGGGACTTTATATTTATCTGCCATTGCTTTAACCAAAGTTGGAGTTTTACTAATTAATTAAAGTTACCAAATAGTTATGAAAATTTTAAGCCTCTTTGGAAAGTTTTAAGGTTTCAGGCTCTTTCACCTTGCCGAAAATTTTGTGCCGCCAGTCCTTCCAACCATATTTTCTGGCCATAATATATAACAGGGCAGGATAAATTATAAATACCGGAACAAGCACATCCCATCCTGCAGTAGGATCAGAAACATCCTTTAAAATTGAATGACTCTGGAAAGCAGTCCAGTCAGCAGTGACTAATAATACGGCCACCAGGTTATTAGCCGCATGAAAACCAAGGGCTAGTTCGAGACCTTCATCCATTAAGGTCATGATCCCTAACATAAAACCAGTGCCTATATAATAAGTCATAATAATATTTCCCATCTGGGTTACCTCCGGATTAAAAAAATGAAGTCCTCCAAACACAACCGAGGTAATTAAAAGTGGCAGCCATCTATTACCGGCCAATACACCTATTCCCTGCATTAAATAGCCCCGGAAAAAATATTCCTCAAAACTGGTTTGTAAGGGAATCATTATTATTGCTATCAAGGTGAGAATTAAAAAAGGGACAGGTTTAAAATTCACCACAAAATCTTCCGGGTTAGCATAATAGTCTGCCAGACTTAACAGCACTGTTAGAACAGCCACAAGTCCAAAAGCAAAGAAAACCCTACTCCAGTCTATTTTTTTTCTACTTGTAGTAAGAGATTTCAGGCTTTGTCCGTGAAGAAATTTAACCGCCAGAAAAACCGCTACCAAGCCAACAGCAAAAGTTAGCAGCATTAGAAATAGATTGAGGTTTGGTTCCAGAATCTGCATAATCTGAGCCTCATCCATCCCCATTACTTCCATCCCTCCGGAAAGAAAAATAACCACTGCAAGGGGAATTTGGCCAATAATTACTCCGGCGATCACTAAAAGAGTTCCCAAAATATATCGCCAGAATTCGTGACGATATTTAAAAGCTTCAGCTATATACATGTGTTAAAAATTAAAATCCCATTTTTGCCTGGGATTATAGTGAATTTGACCTTGGTTTACTTCCAGCGGACTCTCGAAATTATTAGTGTAAAGGCTACCTGTACCTAATCCCTGTGGCATTTTTGTATTTTTTGTGTAGGTCCACTGTGATATACAGCTTAGCCCCACATTGCTTTCAAGAGCGCTGGTTACCCACCAATCAGTTTTCTGTTTTTCGGTGAGATCTATCCATTGCTGGGTGCCTTTGAAACCACCTATCAAACTGGGTTTAAATATAAGGTACTGGGGGTTTATGACCTCCAACATTTTTTCTTTTTCCTTACGATCAAAAATCCCGATAAGCTCTTCATCCAAAGCTATGGGCAGTGGGGTTTTCGCACATAAATTTGCCATTTCCTCCCATTGTCCCTGTTTAATTGGTTGCTCTATACTGTGTAATTGAAAATCACTAAGCAGCTTTAATTTTTCTAAAGCATCTTCTGCAGAAAAAGCTCCGTTGGCATCCACCCGCAATTCAATTTCTTCGGAAGAAAATTCTCTTCGAACATATTTGAGAAGCTCAAGTTCTGTTTCAAAATCGATAGCGCCTATCTTCATTTTGATACAATCAAAGCCCGCATCTATCTTTTCGGTAATCTGCTGCTTCATATAATCTTTTTCTCCCATCCAAATTAACCCATTGATAGGGATGGAAGCCTTGCCACGGGTAAATTCCGAAGGAAAAAGTTCAAACTTATTTTCAGAATTTAAGGATCTAAAAGCCATTTCTACCCCAAACTGAATACTCGGGAATTCCTTTAATTCCTCCCACAGGAATTCAGAACCCGTATTGATATTGGCACATACCCATTTTAGCTTTTCCTCATAATCAGGACGGTCGTCTATGCTCAGGCTTCTAAGAATACCACATTCTCCAATACCCGTTCTATTTCCATCGGTGATTTTTAGAAACCAGGTTTCCTTAGTAGTAAGAACGCCCCGGGAAGTTCCGCTGGGGCGTTTAAATTTTAAAATATATTTCTTGTAATTTGCCTGCATCTACAGGTGTGTTTTTATTTATAATTCTATGCTTTCTCCAATCTCCAGAAGCATCAGGTCTTTCCCTTTTTCATAAAATTTGCGCTTGGCTTCCTCGTGATCAATTTCGATATATCCAAAAGTGTCGTAATGGCATCCCAGCACCTTATCGCACTTCACGAAATCACTGGCTATAATGGCATCATCAATTCCCATCGTAAAATTATCACCAATAGGCAAGATGGCCAGGTCCAACTTTGTTTGCATCGGGATAAGCTTCATATCCATCGTTAAGGCCGTATCACCGGCAATATAAATATTTTTATGTTCTCCCTCAATTACAAAGCCTCCCGGCTGGCCACCGTAAGATCCATCAGGAAAAGAGCTACTATGAATGGCGTTAACATACTTAAGCGTTCCAAAATCAAAATCCCAGGTTCCACCGTGATTCATAGGATGTACTTCCATGCCTTTTGCTTCATAATGATTGGTGATTTCAAAATTGCTAACAATTACAGCTCCTGTTCTTTTGGCAATAGCCTCGGCGTCCAAAGTATGATCCTGATGAGCATGAGTGAGCAAGATATAATCTGCCTTAAGCTCTTCGATATCGATCTTATCTTTTGCAAGTTGATTCCCGGTGATAAAAGGATCCACCAAAACCTGTGTGTCTCCTATCTTAATTCCCAGGCAACTTTGTCCGTAAAAACTGATTTTCATCTTAATAAATTTTTGGTTGAATAATAACACTAAAACAGCTAAACATAGCTTTACCCGTAAAATTAAGGATTAGGCATTTTCTTTAGGATAACCGCAATATATAATTTTGTTAAAACCTCAGATAATCTGCCCAATCCCAAAGAGGATTGCAATACCAAATGTTGAAAGTGCCAGAATCTTTAATTCAGGATCCAGCAAAATAGGATTCTCATTTTCAACAACCCTTTTTAGATGAAGTAGCAGCGGTACCAGGGCGGGTAAATAAAGAAAATCACTCATCCCGTCCATACTAAGTACTGTATAAACAACAAGGCATAAAATTGCCACCAGAATCAGGACATAATGATAATTTTTAGCATTTCTATCCCCAAGGATCACAGCAAGAGTATTTTTCCCCGCCTTTTCATCAGAATTCCGATCACGCATATTATTGAGATTTAGTACTCCCATACTTAAAAGACCTATTGTACAGGCTGGAAGTAAGACTTCCCATTTAAACTCATGTGCATACAAAAAGTAGGAACCATAAACCGCTACTAACCCAAAAAACACAAACACAAATACATCTCCCAGCCCACGATAGCCATAAGCTGATTCTCCTACGGTATATTTTATAGCTGCAGCGATAGCTGCAATTCCCAGAATAAAAAACAACATTGCGAAAAGAAGATTTTCTTTCCCAAAAGCAGCGTAGATAAGTAAAATCGCCAGCAACATGGTACCTATAGCTGTGATGATAATCCCATGTTTCATTTCTGTTCTGGTGATCAATCCACTTTGTAGGGCACGTTGCGGCCCAACACGATCTTCATTATCGGTTCCTTTAACCCCATCTCCATAGTCATTGGCAAAATTAGAAAGCACCTGAAGCCCTAAGGTTGTTCCCAGTGCCAAACTAAAAATGGCTATATTAAAATACCCGTGTTGCACAGCGATTGTGGTCCCCACGATAATTCCGGAAATCGATAAGGGCAGGGTTCTTAGACGAGCAGCACTTATCCAGGAGTTTAATTTCTTCATTAATTAATTCATGATTTTTACCAATAGTTCTTTTAACAGGTCGCCCTGGGAAACATTGGCTGCACCAATTCCCTTGCTTTTTGCATCGGTTTGATGCAAGAGGTCAATCGCCCGGCTAACTTTTTTCATTGGGTGATTTTTTGCCGCCAAAACATAATCACTCACAAAATATGGATTAACTTTAAGCTGTTTTGCCACATTGCCCTTGGATTTATCTGTGAGCCCGTGGTATTGCAATATTTGGGAAAAATAAGCAAACAAAAGGGAAATAGTCATTACCAAAGGGTTGTCTTTTGGGTTTTGTGCAAAGTAATTAATAATACGATGTGCTTTCATCACGTCCCGCTCTCCTATGGCTTTACGCAGCTCGAAGTTATTAAAATCCTTACTAATACCTATATTTTCTTCAATAAGCTCCGGGGTTATCTGGGTATCCTTTGGGGTGATGAGCTGAAGTTTTTCCAATTCGTTATCGATCTTGCCAAGATCGGTTCCCAGAAACTCAAGCAGCATTTGGGATGCTTTAGGAGAAATACTATAACCCCTGGATTTTAAAGTTTTCTGTATCCATGGCCCAATCTGATTATCATACAGGCGTTTACTTTCAAAAACAAGCCCCGACTGATTAATAGATTTATACAATTTCTTCCTTTTGTCTATTTTTTTGTATTTATAGCACATTACCAATACAGTGGTAGGCTGCGGATTATCCGAATAAGCGCTTAAACTCTCAATGCTCCTGGAAAGATCCTGGGCTTCTTTTACAATTATCACCTGTCGTTCTGCCATCATCGGGTAGCGGCGGGCATTGCTTGCAATTTCATCAATAGTGGTATCCCGGCCGTATATAACGATCTGGTTAAAGCCTCTTTCTTCCTCGGCCAGGATATTTTCTGCGATAAAATCAGAGATTTTATCTATGTAATATGGTTCTTCCCCCATCAGAAAATATATGGGGCTGATATTTCCCTGTCTGATGCTGTTTACAATTTGCTTTGCTTCTTCCATATAAAGATTTAGATCGGCTTGTAATTTTGGAATTTAATTGATGGCCTTATACAGAATAATCTTCCGACTTTGTTATTTTTGGGCTTATGCTTGACCTCAATTTTCCCCGGTACCGGTTTCGGTTCAAAAATAATGAAAATAAAATAGCAGTTTTTGATGAACTGCGGAAAAAGTTCGTGGTCTTAACGCCCGAGGAATGGGTTAGACAGCATTGTGTTCGTTTCCTGATAGAAGACAAAAAATATCCAAAAAGCCTTATAAATGCTGAAAAGCAGCTAAAACTCGGCAAACTCATAAAAAGGTATGATCTTATAGTTTATAATTCTGATGGCAGTATTTTTCTTATTGTAGAATGCAAGGCTCCGGGAGTGAAAATATCCCAGGCTACCTTTGACCAAATTGCAAGGTATAATTTAAGCCTTAACGCCAAATACTTAATGCTTAGCAATGGACTTGAACATTATTACTGCCAAATGGATTATGAGCAGGAAACCTACAATTTTCTAAAGGAGCTTCCCCAATGGACCCAGAAATGAAACCCGAAACAAATAAAGAATTAAGCCTCAGCCTGGCAGTAGTTATCCTAAACTGGAATGGCAGAGATCTTCTGCGGAAGTTTCTACCCTCGGTTCTTCAATTTTCTCCAAATGCATATATATATGTAGCAGATAATGCTTCAACCGATGATTCGGTTTCTATTCTAAAAAAAGAATTTCCTTCAGTAAGGATTCTTCAGAATAAAATAAACGGTGGTTATGCCAAGGGCTATAACGATGCCCTGAAACACCTCAATGAAGATATTTTTATCCTGCTGAACTCTGATGTTGAAGTTACCGAGAACTGGCTTAAACCAATCCTCAATATTTTTAATACAGAACCAGATACCGCTGCGGTACAACCAAAATTATTGGACTATACCAACAAAAATTATTTTGAATACGCCGGAGCCGCAGGAGGTTTTATCGATAGGCTGGGTTATCCTTATTGCCGGGGCCGGATATTTGACAGCCTGGAAGAAGATCACGGCCAGTATAATGACGATAGTGATATTTTTTGGGCAAGCGGGGCCTGCCTGGCCATCCGAAATCTGGCTTTTTATGAGGCCGGCGGACTTGATGAAGCTTATTTTGCCCACCAGGAAGAAATCGATCTTTGCTGGCGCCTGCACAACCTGGGATACAAAGTTAAATATTCAGGAGCTTCCCGGGTTTATCACCTTGGTGGGGCCACCCTTGAAACCATGAATCCGCGAAAGACTTTTTTCAATTTCAGAAACAGTTTATTTTCGCTATTAAAGAATGTCCCGGGACCCTCGGCTTTTTTCCTGATTTTTTTAAGAATGAGCCTGGACTTTCTGGCAGCCATAAAATTTATTGCAGCAGGTAAATTTGCACACTTCTTTGCTATTTTTCAGGCTCATCTAAGTTTTTACAACCACATTCCCCTCTTTTTGAGAAAGCGCAAAATGCTACCA
The DNA here is from genome assembly GCF_036568425.1 of Salegentibacter sp. Taxonomy (GTDB): domain Bacteria; phylum Bacteroidota; class Bacteroidia; order Flavobacteriales; family Flavobacteriaceae; genus Salegentibacter. Next base: position 73,089 of record NZ_DATCSO010000081.1, read on the forward strand.
AAAAAGAAAGATTATTACACTCATAAATCTATTGTAATCTCTTATTTCATCAACGGTAAACGCAAATACTCTGATTTATAGCAAAACATTTAAAAACTAATGTTAAAGCTTCTTTTCCCCTTTATATTTTTTTGATACTTTTGGGACATCTAACATTAATAATAATTACAAGTTATGAAACGAATCATGCTTTTATCGGCTACTGTTGCTGTTTTACTTTCTTCTTGTGTTTCACAGAAGAAATATTCAGAACTGGAAGCCAAGCAAAAAGAAACTCAGGACCAGTTAAACACGGCCACAGTTAAATTAAATTCTTGTTTAGACGAGAAAGAAAGCCTAAACAGGCAAATCACTACGCTAAACAACACCAATGCTGCCCTACTTAATAATGTTGGGGATCTGGCAACCCTTTCTAAAAAAGAAGCTGAAAACCTTGAGCGTTCTTTAGAGAGCATAAAAGAAAAAGATTTAGCTATTAGCAGAATGCGTGATGCTATCAATAAAAAAGATTCTGTTACTCTTGCCCTGGTTACTAGTTTAAAAGGAGCTCTTGGAAATATGAGCGACGAAGATATCGAGATCAATGTTGAAAAAGGTGTGGTTTACGTTTCTATTTCTGATAAACTACTATTCGATAGCGGACGTTACAATGTGACTTCACGTGCTAAAGAAGTACTTGGAAAAGTGGCAACCGTGGTAAAGAACCGTCCGGAAATAGAATTTATGGTTGAAGGTCACACCGATGACAAGCCAATTAAAACTTCCATGTTTGAAGACAACTGGGATCTTTCTGTAAAACGTGCAACTTCTGTAGTGCGCATTCTTCAGGATGAATTTGGTGTAGAACCAGCGAGAATGACTGCAGCAGGTAGAAGTTACTACATTCCTGTAGCAACCAATGAAACTGCTGAAGGTCGTGCGAAAAACCGCAGAACCCGTATCGTGGTTCTTCCAAAACTTGATCAATTCTACGGAATGATTGAAGAAGGAATGAAAGCAGCCGAATAATTTATAGCAATATAAAATTCAAATAAAATACCCCGCTTTAAGCGGGGTATTTCTTTTTAAAAAAGTGTCTTTTTTAAACTACATAATCTCGATGCTACCTTTTCCTTCCCGTATAACTTCAGGCTCAGCAGTAGTAAGATCTATTACTGTGGAAGGAATATTATCTCCATAACCACCATCAATAACAATGTCTACCAGATTATCCCATTTCTCTTTGATAAGTTCAGGATCGGTGGTGTATTCCAGGACTTCATCATCATCTCTTATAGAAGTAGAAACTATAGGGTTTCCTAAAGCCGAAACCAGCGCTCTGCAAATATTGTTATCCGGAACTCTAATCCCTACCGTCTCTTTCTTCTTAAAAACATTTGGCAGATTGTTGTTCCCCGGAAGAATATAGGTGTAAGGGCCGGGAAGTGTTCTTTTAAGAATCTTGAAAGTTGCTGTATCAATTTGTTTTACATAGTCTGAGAGGTTACTCAAATCTTCACAAATAAAAGAGAAATTTGCTTTCTCCAGTTTAACTCCTTTGATTTGTGCGATCTTTTCCAAAGCAGAGGTATTGGTTATATCACAACCTAAACCATACACGGTGTCTGTAGGATAGATTACCAGACCACCATTTTTAAGGCTTTTAACCACCTTATTGATTAGTTTTGGACTTGGATTCTCTTCATAAATTCTAAGTAATTCAGCCATAGTTATAGATTTTATATCCCCGAGAATTTACAAATTTTCACGCAGATAATTTTTAAATTGGTTCAGTTAATCTTATTTAGAAACTTCACTTTCCAGTTTTAGCACTTTACTTCCGTCTCCCTGTTCTATAAGCAGTGCTTTATTTCCTTCTTCTCCTTTGCGGGTTACTTTGCTTCCTTCTATCGTTTTGGTGACTTCTTCAACATAAGTTTTTATCACCTTGCCTTCAGCTTTACCTTTACCCCATTTCCAACTTACTTTACTTCCCTCCTTCATTATTTTTTATTTTTAAGGTAAAAAGAAAGCCGCTTTTCGCGGCTTTAAATAACAGAAGTTTAACGACTTAACTGAGCAATTTCAATTTTGCAAACCGTAACAACAGCTTCTTAATTCCACCATTCTCAAAATCGATTTCAGCTTTTTTATCCTGCCCTACTCCATCAATACTTAAAACTTTTCCTTTCCCGAAACGCATATGTTCTACTTCATTTCCCGCTTCCAGCTTTATGGTATTAGTTGCTTTTTGAGGCTCCGGAGAAGCAGGTTTCAATTTTCGAAGTTTTCTTAGTTGAGATTCTGTGGGTTTATGAGCCGGGGGCGGAGTACCATTTTTAGGCTTAGATTGTCTAAGTTTTGATTTATCTACATCCCCAAAAATATCGGTGTCGATAAGTGGTTTGTATTTATAGTCATCCTGTGGAATCATATAATCCATGAACTCCTCATTTATTTCCTCAATAAACCTACTGGGTTCAGCATCCACGAGTTTTCCCCATCGGTATCGCGATTGGGTATAGGTTAAGTAAGCCTGTTTTTCAGCCCTAGTCAAGGCAACGTAGAAAAGTCGGCGTTCTTCTTCCAGCTCGCTTCTGGTATTCATACTCATTGCCGAAGGAAACAGGTCTTCCTCCAGGCCTACAATATATACATAAGGAAACTCCAGGCCTTTCGCCAGGTGAATTGTCATTAATGCAACCTTGTCATCATCGCTGGTCTCTTTATCCATATCGGTGGCAAGTGCAACATCTTCGAGAAATTCAGCCAAGCTACCATTGGCATCAGCAAGTTCTTTCTGCTCTTCAACAAAATCCTTGATCCCGTTTAGCAATTCCTCAATATTTTCTATTCGGGCAATCCCTTCCGGAGTTCCATCCTTTTTGAATTCCTGAACCAAACCGGATTTTTTGGTTACCGTATCGGCCACGGTAAAAGCATCGGCATTTTCAGCAAGGATCGTGAAACTCTTGATCATATTCACAAAGTTCTTCAACTTGGTGCGAGTGCCGCTGTTTATCCCTAAATTAAGCTGATCGATATTTTCAATTACCTCAAAAATTGAGCGCCCGTATTGATTGGCAGCAATAGTTAGTTTATCCATTGTGGTCTGGCCAATTCCCCTTGCCGGGTAATTAATAACCCGTTTTAGAGCTTCTTCATCTTTTGGGTTAATAAGCAATCGTAAGTAAGAAAGTACATCTTTGATCTCCTTTCGCTGGTAAAATGAAAGTCCGCCATAAATCCTGTACGGAATCTCTTTTTTCCTCAAGGCATCCTCCATAGCCCTACTCTGGGCATTGGTTCGGTATAAAATCGCAAAATCATTGTTTTTAAGCTGATGCTGCATCCTGTTTTCAAAGATAGATCCAGCCACAAAACGTCCTTCCTCTCCATCGGTCAACAAACGATTCACCACAATTTTTGGCCCGTCTTCATTTTCTGTCCAAACCACTTTTTCAAGTTTGGTCTTATTTTTCTCGATTATCGAATTTGCCGCATTCACAATATTTTTAGTAGAGCGGTAATTCTGTTCCAGCCTGTACATCTGAACATCGGGATAATCTTTCTGAAAGTTCAGAATATTATTGATATTAGCCCCACGGAAAGCATAAATACTCTGCGCATCATCTCCTACCACGCATATATTCTGAAATTTATCTGAAAGTGCTTTCACAATAAGGTACTGTGAGTGATTAGTATCCTGATACTCATCTACAAGGATATACCTGAAGCGGTTCTGATATTTTTGAAGCACCTCGGGGAACCTGTTTAAGAGCTCATTGGTCTTCAGCAATAAATCATCAAAATCCATAGCCCCGGCTTTAAAACAACGCTCCACATATTCTTTATAGATATCACCCAATCGAGGTTTTTTAGACATCGCATCGGCCTCCTTAAGCTCAGGATTCTGAAAATAGGCCTTTACCGTAATCAGGCTGTTTTTATATGAGGAGATTCGGTTATAGACCTGCTTGTACTTATACACATCCTTATCCAGGCGCATATCTTTTATTATCGCCCTTATCACACTTTGGGAATCCTGGGTATCATAGATCGTGAAGTTGGAAGGGTACCCAAGTTTATCGGCTTCAAAACGAAGGATCTTGGCAAAAATCGAGTGAAAAGTTCCCATCCACAGATTTTTCGCCTCAGAACTTCCTACGATCTTGGCAATCCGGTTTTTCATCTCGCGGGCCGCTTTGTTGGTAAAAGTAAGCGATAAAATATTAAAGGGGTCCACACCCTGGCTCATCAGGTAGGCGATCCTGTAAGTAAGCACCCGGGTTTTTCCCGATCCTGCTCCCGCAATAACAATCATAGCTCCGTCTTTCTGCAGTACCGGAGCGCGCTGAGCCTCATTTAATTCGGCTAAATAATTTTCCAAATTTCCTTCAGTTTTTTAAAGGCGTGAATTTAACCAAAATGCCCTGAAAATTAAACCCACACGACTATTCTTTTTAAACAAATCCCTAAGATGCAATGGCAAAAACCAGTAATTTAAATATATTTAAAGCTCAATGCTCACTAAACTATTATGAAAAAAATCAGCCTTGCCTTCTTTGCCCTTTTCGGCTTAGGCATTACAGCCCAGGAAATAGATCCTGAAATCAGCACCGCTGCTGAGAATCTTGAAGAACAGGTAATCTCATGGCGTAGGGATTTTCACCAAAACCCCGAACTTTCCAATAGGGAATTTAAAACCGCAGAAAAAATTGCAACTCATCTCGAGAAACTGGGAATAGAAACTCAAACCGAAGTAGCAAAAACAGGAGTGGTAGGAATTTTAAAAGGTGATCATCCCGGGAAAACCGTTGCCCTCCGTGCCGATATGGACGCCCTTCCTGTCACCGAAAGAAACGACCTGCCCTTCAAATCTGAAGTCACTACTGACTTTCTTGGCTCCCAAACCGGAGTTATGCACGCCTGCGGCCACGATACGCACGTGGCAATTTTAATGGGTGTTGCCGAGGTACTTTCTCAAAATAAAGACAAGATCAATGGAACGGTAAAATTTATCTTCCAACCCGCTGAAGAAGGCCCGCCA
>NZ_DATCSO010000082.1:0-51321 GCF_036568425.1 Salegentibacter sp.
CTCCTGCTTAGATCTGCTTTAGGATTTTTCTTTGGTTCCATAATGGGTTATTGATTAATAAGGATTGCTAAAATAAATATTTTTTCTAAAAAACTAAATTAATCCTGCTTTTTAACCTTTGCAGGATTCCTTTAGATAACAGTAGTAACATCGCGGCACTCATTACACCCAAACTATTTGCTAATACGTCAGTCCATTCGGGCTCTCTGAAGCTGGTAAGGGCTCCCTGTAAAACCTCAATTAACATACCAAAAGCAATAGCGAGAACAGATATCTTAATTAAATAAGAATAATACCGTTTAAAATTCTGTTCCTTAAAAACGATATAAAGTTGCCACAGTATAACCAGTGCAAGATAGGCTATAAAATGCAAAAACTTATCGGTGGGATTAAAATTCCCAACGCTAATTTTCCCCAGTTGAACCAGGGAGCCAATCGTAAGGGCAAGGGTGTAAAGACTTGCACCAACTAAAAGGATTCTAGCTATCAATAATCTCTTGATAGGTTTCAGGGGTTAAAAGATCTTCCAGTTGAGAAGCATCAGAAAATTTAATTTTAATCATCCAGCCATCTCCGTAAGGATCAGAATTCACCTTTTCAGGCTCATCTTCAAGGCTGTCATTGAAGGCTACAATCTCTCCCGAAAGCGGAAGATAAAGATCTGATACTGTTTTAACAGCTTCTACGGTTCCAAAGACTTCTTCTTTTTCCAGAGTTTCATCTACGGCATCTACTTCAACGTAAACAATATCGCCTAATTCACCCTGGGCAAAATCAGTAATTCCTATAGTAGCAGTATCGCCTTCAATTTTAACCCACTCGTGGTCTTTTGTGTACTTTAAATCTTGAGGTATGTTCATAACTAATTATTATATATACGCAAAGGTAATTTTTTAATGTTATTGTTCAAATAGCCGTTATCTAATTTCCAAAATTATATCTTAATGTTATTCCAGACCTGATAGTGGTCTGTGGAAATGCCGTAGAAACAGCGTATTCAGAAAAACTATGATCGTAATAAAATATTGCAGTAAGGTTTTGAGACAGTGCATAATCGGCCGTAAAATTAATGCCCCAAATATCCTGACCTGCAATAACCTGACTGGTTTCCAAATCTAAATATCTAATTACCGTATTATTTCTTCTGAAGGATACATCTCCTTTAAAATTAAGGTCACTACTCAAAATTCTATTTTGTCCTGCTAAACTCGTCGCTATTTTTAAATCCTTGATTCGGTAACCCATCCCAAGCCTGTATTCATTCCCGCGGGTTTCAGTAAGAAGGTTATTATCGAAACTAAGTGCAAGAGCTCTGTCTTTTCGTATTTCGGCCAGCACTTGTATCGAAGATTTTGTTTCAAGATCTATTCTAATCAAAGGAGTGAATAATTCGGTTAAAACTATATTTGAATAAAGCACCGGGTTTTTAAAATCCCCAGCCTGGTTAACAGCAAATCTATCATTGGGATCGTAATCAAGATTACTTTGAAACTGATTTATCGTATAATTAGACTGATATCCGTGATTTAAAGAAATACGCCTGAATTTATCCTTAAACCAACCTATTCTCATCAAACCGGTATATTTTAGATCCCAGTTGGGCAATGGCACGTCTCTAAAAGCTCCTAGTTTAACATTATCGGGATCAACTCCGGCATAAGCCGATATAAAGGCAGGTAATAATACGGCCTGATTTGTTTTCCCAAACCCTACCGGATAACCGTCTTCATCGGTATCATTTGGATCCAAACCACGTTCAACAGCAAGTCTACGCGCTATATTCAACCGGTTTTCCCTGAAAGTTTCAAAGGTTTCTGAAGAAGTTTCTGACGATTGGTTAAAAGCAGTCTTGAGCAGGATGGTAGAAATATTAAAATTCCCGTAGGTATAGGGAGTCAAAGATTGATACTCCAAGGTGTTAGGATCAACTCTGTAATTCTCATTAAATGTTTCTGCGTAATTTCGGTTGGCACTAATGTCTATGGTAAGATCCGGCAAAAGATCTAACGAAGCCTGGGCGGCGAGTTGTTCATTTTCAACCGTGGTGAATTGCTGGTTAAAATCCTGAAAAAGGGTTAGCCATCCACGCCTGGCAGCTCTATATCTTATCTCATCCTGTAACCCGAAGGTAAATCCGGTGGTAGGCCTCAAAGTGCCCATAAAGCCTATTTCCGGAGTATAGCCCGGCAAAAAGGTACCCTGGCTATTTCTATAGTTCACCTGGATCCTTTTTAAGGAGGTTATCACTCCAATAAAGGTATTATAACCTTTGTATTCTTTAGTCTCCGGAGGTGAAGCCTCTTGTGGTTCCTCCCGGGTCCCATCCAGAGTTGGCACTCCGGCACTGCGCTCCTTTATGGTACTGTTACCTGCGGTTTTTTTCTCAACCAGACCAAGATAATCATACAGGTTTTGCATATCCAGGCTTGCATTCACCTGATGTGTATTAGAATTCTGAATAGAGTTCCCTATATCCGGTACCCCTTCCAGGTTTTCATAAATCCTGGAGCCCCGTTGCCATTGAAAATCTCCTGTAAAAGAATAGGTAGCTTTTAGAAATCTCAATACAGGTAGTTTTTCAAAAGGAAGATCATAATTTAACTGAAGGCTCTGATAATGCAAATTAGGCTCACCAATATTGAAGAAATCATCCCAAAGGCCAATGCTGTTATCGGGTATACCATCTTCAGTAATATAGTTTCTTATAACCCTGTTATTGGAAGCATTGAAATTGAAATTCAATGATTTAGTTAAATTGTAATTAATACCGTAATCCCAGTTAAATAAATAATTCCGCTGATATAAAACAGGTAATCCAAGATCGTTTTCTGTCAATTCCAGACTTCGAAATTTCTGTTCATTATACTGCCGAAGGATATTTGAACTCGCATTTATATTTGTAGGCAAGGGATTGAAATTGAAATCTTTTAATATTGTGAAATAATCACTACTATCTAAAACTGCAATATTCTTAAAAGGTTCAATGGGTTTATTGGCAAAATTGAATTCGTAGGTGCCTCCTACCCTAACATTTTGATCCAGGCTTTCCTCAATTTCAAAATCCCTATGATCTACCTGGTTATAAGAAGTAGAAAAGGTAAAGTTCTCTATATCGTAAGGCATAGGCTTTGCCTCGCCTGTTCTTTCTTTCCTTAGCCCAATTACATTTATGCTTTGACGCTTTGTATAAGACTGAGATTGCTTTTTAACTTTATCCCTTTCCACAGGATCAACAATATCCTGTAATCGGGTGTCCAGTTCCACATCAAGGAACTCCTGATCGTATTTTGGAGTCACCAGTTCCTCGCCACGACTATAATTTACAGGAATTCTTAGCCCCCATTTCTGCGGAAATAATTGCCCCATATTTAAATTGGTAACCACATCATATTGTTCAACATCTTCCCTGCTTCGTTGATTAGGCCCCTGATCTAAAGTACCAAATCCAACCGTGCTTTTCCGCCCTGTCGCTGCAAGATTACCAAAATCTGCAAAGTTGGTATCCATATTAATAATACTGGCCCAACCTCCTTCATTATTAAGATCTGAAAGTCTTAATTCATTAAACCAAACCTCGCCACAAAGATCCTGCACGCTATTGCTTGGCATCCCGTTTTTCAGGCCGAGCATTAGTACCCGAACGTTCCCAAAACTCGGATTCCCCTTAATTCCTATCCTCATTTCTCCGGGGTCGTAGGTTTCTTCGGCATCGGTTAACTCAAGGTCCTGATTATAAAAATTAAGATCTCCGGAATTTAATGAAGGATCGCCCAAAACACTTGTTTTAACCCTTTTCAATAAATCCAAAGGAAGATTAAGACGGTTTACTGCCGGCCATATTTCTTCGGCAGACTGTGCTCCAAAAATTGTTGGACTTAACGGAATTTCAACCTGATAGAAGTTATCAGTAAAATCTGTTCCTATTCTTAAGAAAGCTACCAACTGTCCATCTTTTAATGGAGTTTGGTTTACCAGGGATTCGGCATGCAGGAACATTTCAAGGTTTTTATACTGCCGCATATCAATCTGGAAATTCTTATAAACGGCGCGGGCATCCTGAGGTTCGAGATCACAAACCCTTAAAGCCAGCGATTGTTCATTCTGCCTGATATTGGTATTACTCTCAAAAAGCTCTTCTCTTATCACTCCAGGAGGTAATACATACGGAATTGGCTGCCTGTTTTCATTCTCTTCTATGTTTACGGCAGTAACTTCAAATAAAGTATTGGAATTTTCGGGTCTGCCATTTTCAATTTGTAAACTTTGATTATACCTGCGATAATCACCTCTAACCAGTTCCATTGTCCCGAACCTCAATAAAGTAGGATCCTGAAAACCGGTAAGATACATTCTCATAAACCTAATCGATCTAAAATCAGCTATACCCCCTTTGCTGCCGGTTGGCTCATAGATAGGCACTTTGAATTGTAGCCACCTAACCGGAAGTTCCTGGCCATTCCTTAGGCTCACATTAAGCTCTTTAACATCGGTGATATACTGGTTGTTATCTATGTCCATACCTTGAAAGAAAGGAACTTCATACTCAAAGTAACTATCTATGGTATTCATCGTATTGTCACGGTTAATATCTTCGGCAGTAGGCAAGGTGGTATTCCCACGGTTTGTATCTCCAACTTCGGTTGGGGAATTTCCTTCAATCCCATTATAATTCTTGTAACGATCTACTATGTTTCCATCGCGTGCAAGAAAATATTCATAGTTATCTCCGGCAGGATCTTCCAGGTTTCCAAATTCAGGAAATTTCAAGGCTTCTTCTTCATCAGAAAGGCCATTGTAACCAACATCCTGGTTTAAACGTTCCTGGCCTTCAGAATCAAAAGCATACACCAGGGATTGATCGGCCGGAACTTTTCCGAAATTTGTTGATATGGTATTACTGTTGCCTCCATCCTTAGGCAGGCCGTTTTCATATTGCTTTCTTCCATCCTTTAGGATATCTTCGGAAATATTCCCAAGATTAAAGTTGATGCTTCCTCCAGTATTCTCCCGGTTTTCATCATAAATATATGGGTCCATCACCCAAAATTCGATAAACTCCACGTTAGACTGTTCAAAATTTGTAGCACTTATCCCCCGCATCATTCCCCCAAAATTATCGGCTGGATTGGGAAGGGTATTTCCACCTGAAGTTGCAGGGTTAAAGTTATAGGGCCCACGTTGTTCAGGAAAATAGGCGACATCCATAGTATAAACTACCATAGGCTGTCCCTGTACCACATCGGTATTGGGGAAAATTTCACTCATTGAAACCCGGCGGGTAGCATAAGAAGAAAGATCGGCGTCTGTGATTCCATCGGGGCGGCTGCTGCTGTAGAAGATAGGGTCTATGGTGTACCAGGCTAATTTTGCCCGTTTAAAGCCCACATTTATATCTCCATTAGAAAGCTCTCCGCCATATCCCAAAGGAACGCTGGAAAGGTCCCAACTTAGCGGAGTGTTAATCCCGATTGAGGTTTGAGCTGCTTCAAAATCATCTATGTAAGTCGTAGTTTTTCCACCAAAATCATTAATATTTGGTGATCCCGGCTGCAAATATGCAAATTCACCAGTCACCGAAAAATTAGATTCCACATCGGTGTCTATATTCGGAAGCTTATTCACCAATCGGGTAAAGAAAGGAACTTCAGTAGAATAATTTAAATTGAAACCGTAAATCGAATTATTGAGCGGTTCATAACTATAATTGGCCTTTTGAGTTAATGGCCGCTCTTTTAAATTCAGGAAGGTTGCTCCTACAAGGAAGTTCTCATTAAAAAGATGTTCTACATTTACCCCGGTAAAACGCTTGGTCTGCTGCCCGAAGAGCGCATTATTTTCTGTATTAACCTGGATAGGAATATTAGAAGCGAGTAAACCTTCATCGAGGATTTGGACACGCCCAAGTTCATAATTCACCACATAATCTACACCTTCCTGAAGAACGCGGCCTCCTGCCGTGACCGTAACCGAGCCCGGTGGCAGGTTAAATCCTATCGGAATTCCTTCTACCTCAGCCGATTTATACCTTCCTTTTAATTGAAATTTATTTTTCTCGGCCTCTTCCTGTTCCGCCTGGGTTTTGGTAGTGGTGTAAAGGGAGCGAAAAACATATTTTCGCTGGTTAGCATTCCAGGTATCTTTATCGCTATAATCTTCTGTTCCGGTATTAGGTGTGTTATCCAGTTTCCTAAAAAGGTGTTCCCCGAAAGGCTCTACCGAGGTGAAAATAACATTTCCATTGCGAGGGTCTATGGTTAGTCCGGGGACATAATCAAAAAAACCATCCCCTCCCACAATTGGATCATTATTGGAGTTGAGCTTATCCAAATTAAAAACTCTCAACAAAGGAGTTTCACTTACATCTTCAGGCAATGGAGTAGAGCCATCTCCGGCCGGTTTAATATAATTAATCGGTTGCGGATCGGTATAAAGGATGTTCAATCTAAAATCCTCTCTTTCCAACTCATAAGCCCCAAGGTTGTAGATATTTTTCATCATCAGGTCCCAGATAGGCTCTTGTACATTGGTAATCGTACTTTTAAGAAGCTTAACCACCAGGTTACGGTTAGACCGGGGGTTGATGTCTTGTTCATTTTCTTCCCCTGGTTCTTCAGCAGAAACAGAGCCGGTTGCATTTACCCCATCGTTAGCAAATTCACCCACCTGGTAAACCTTGCCGTTAACCGAAAATTGGAATGCAACAGCCAATACCTCATCATTACTTAAACGCTGGTTTAATGAGATATAACCTAATTGAGTATTCAGGGTATATTCATTAGGATTTAACTGCCTGGCATTTTCAAGTTTAATATAATCAGTCCCTTCTGAAACCTGTATCCCACCAAAACCACTTTTTATGGTAGAAATATCCCTGATGGCAGGAGTAAGAACAGATTCCTCGGGACCATTAATTCCAAAAGGATTAAAATCATTATTCGTGTTATCGGGAAAAGTCCCTTCAGGCTGATTAAAAAATCCGGCAGGCGGATTATTCAAACCTATATTTTCTTCTGAAAAAGCCTCCCCAAGGTCCTGAATTGCCACAATATTACGTGTGTTCTGAAGGTTTTGAATATTATTGGTTCTATTGGTAATCCACACCTGGATACGCTGTACCTGAATATTGGAATTAATGAATGGATAATCCTTTAGAGCCTCATCATAGTGATCTCTAAAATAATGTGCCAGGAAAAAATGTCGATCCTGATCGTATTCCAGGATGAATCTCTCAAAATCTTCGATAGTAGCTCCCCCTTCAACGTTCACGGTACGCCGTTCTGATTTTTGTTCAGAAAACACTCCCGTAATCCTGGTTTTCCCAAACTGAAGTTCAGTCTTAAAGCCAAAAAGGCTTTGTGCACCCTGCATAAGTGCATTATTCAGAGGCATATTCACATTCCCAACCTCTATTTTCTGAATAATATCATCTTCATTGGGGGTGTATTCCAATTTTAGTTGATTTTGAAAATCGAAGGTGGATTCGGTGTCGTAATTAGCAATAATTCCCAAGCGTTCTCCCACTTGCCCTTGAAGACTTAAACTTATGCGCTGATCAAAATCGAAAGTAAGATTCCTTCGGTTACGAGGAGAAAATGCCGGGTTATCCTGCTTGGTAAAGAGCAATCCCAAATCCATTTCAACGGTTCCCTGAGGCACTATATTTATTTCACTCCCCCCAAACACACTCTCGAAGAAACCAGAGTTAACATAGAAATCCGGCAACAAATCTTTTTGAATTTCTTCAGCTCCTTTTTTATTTCCGGCCAGGGCATCACCTTTAAGTTTAAAATAGTTTTGCATCTCTTCCCGAAGTACAAGTTCTTCAAATTCTTCAGGAGTAAGGATAAGGGGTTGCGACAAACTGATATTCCCGATACTTTCACGGAAGATATAGCGGTCTAAAATGGGATCATACTCATACTGTGAAGAGAAACTCGAAGGATCGGGCAATGAAATGGTGCCCAAGTCATATCCGGTTCGGGTGGTATCCTGCGAAGTCTCCTGTCCTGATAAATTAGTTGAAATTATCAGCGATAACAGTAAGGCAAGCGGGACCGAAGTTGACAATTTCAAGTAATTGTTCTTCAATTTCTACAGGTTTTTAAGCGCAAGTTTTATAAGGGACTCTACGGTATGACTGTTAGATTCCTTTAAAATCTTATCTATAACTTTCCCTGCTTGCTTTCGGGCAAAGCCCAGGGTTTCTAATGCTGATAACGCTTCTTCTTTTGTTGTATTGTCCTGAGAAACTAAAACTTCATCTCCTCCCTGCACCTTCAGTATCTTGTCCTTCAGGTCTAGAATAACCCGCTGAGCCGTTTTAGTTCCAATTCCCTTTACACTCTGAATTGTTGCTACATCGGCTGTGGCTATGGCATCCCTAACCTGACTGGGCTCCAGGGAAGACAACATGGTTCGTGCCGTACTGGCACCCACCCCGGAAACTGAGATTAGCAACCGGAAAACTTCACGCTCATACTGGTCACTAAAACCATACAGGGTATGGGAATCTTCCTTTACCTGCAAATGGGTAAATATATGAACAGCTTCAGCGTCTGGAAGTTTAGAAAAAGTATTTAATGATATATTTAAAAAATATCCAACTCCGTTACATTCAACCACCACATGGGTGGGATATTTTTTAATCAATTGCCCCTTTAAATGATGAATCATATTTCAATTCAAGCTTAGAGATCAAATGTAGTAAAATTAACTTAAGCCTGAAATGCTTATTTTACGGGCTTCATCATCAAATTTTCTACAGATATTATTTTTGCTTCTTTTTTTCCTTTTCCTGTGCATCTACCACAGCAACGGCAGCCATATTGACCATTTCTTCTACGCTCGCCCCTAGCTGAAGAATATGTACCGGTCTTTTCATTCCCATAATAATTGGTCCAATGGAATCGGCGTGATTCAGTTCTTTTAGCATTTTATAATTACTATTTGCTGAATCCAGATTTGGAAAAATCAAGGTATTCACCTTCTTACCGGCCAGTTTAGAAAATGGAAATTTGCTCTGAAGCATTTCTTTATTGAGCGCGAAATCTGTTTGTAATTCACCATCAACTTTTAATTCGGGTTGCCAACGATGAAGATATGAAACTGCTTCCTTCACTTTTGAAGCATGTGGATTTTTAGAAGACCCGAAATTCGCATACGAAATCATTGCTACTACAGGCTCCAGTCCAAAAAGCTGTACCGTACGAGCAGTCATTTGTGCAATTTTAGCAAGATCTTTTGCCGGCGGGTCAATATTAATCGAGGTATCACTTATAAATAATGGGCCACGGGAGGTATTCATAAGGTTAGTTGCTGCCACACGGCTAACTCCTTTAGCCATCCCAATAAGTTCAAGCATGGGTTTTACAACAGTAGGATAAGCTCTGGAATATCCAGATAGCAAGGCATCAGCATCTCCTGTATTAACCATCATCGCCGCGAAATAATTTCTAAGACGCATAGAATTTTCGGCATCGTATAGGGTTACTCCGCTTCTGTTACTTGTTTGCCAGTAAGCTTTAGCATAGGCAGTACGTATTTCTTCCTGTTCATCAGATTTTGGATCAAGGATCTCAACATCGGCATCAAAATCTATTTCCTTCATGAGTTCCTGGATAACCTCTCTTCTTCCCAAAAGAATAGGGATCCCAATTCCTTCATCATTTACAATCTGAGCAGCTTTCAGAACATCAAGATGGTCTGCTTCAGCAAAAACAATTCGCTTAGGGTTCATTTTTGCCCGGTTCATCAATAAACGCGTGATTTTATTATCACTTCCCATACGTTCCAAAAGCTCTTCTTCATATTTTTCCCAATCCTGGATCGGATACCTGGCGCAACCGCTTTCCATAGCTGCCCTTGCTACCGCCGGAGGAACTTTAGCAATAAGCCTTGGATCAAAAGGTTTAGGAATAATATAATCGGGGCCGAAATTCATACGGGTCTCTCCATAGGCAATGTTCACCTGTTCCGGAACGGGTTCTTTAGCGAGTTCAGCCAGGGCTTTAACCGCGGCCATTTTCATTTCTTCGTTAATCTTGGTGGACCGAACATCCAGAGCACCTCTAAAAATAAACGGGAATCCCAAAACATTATTCACCTGGTTAGGATGATCACTACGACCAGTTGCCATTATCAAATCTTTCCTTGTGGAGACCGCAAGATTGTAATCAATTTCGGGATCGGGATTAGCCATCGCAAAGACGATAGGCCTTTTGGCCATGCTTTTCAGCATTTCGGGGGTAACAATATCAGCAATGGAAAGTCCAACAAAAACATCAGCATTTTTCATCGCTTCATCCAGGGTATCGATTTTACGGGATGTAGCAAATTCGGCTTTTTCCTCAGAAAGGTTTGACCTGTCTTTTCTAATAACCCCCTTACTGTCCAGCATGATAATATTTTCGGGCTTGGCTCCAAAGGCTTTGTATAGTTTGGTACAGGAAATTGCAGCAGCACCGGCACCATTAATCACTATTTTAACCTTTTCCATT
This sequence comes from Salegentibacter sp., assembly GCF_036568425.1. Lineage (GTDB taxonomy): Bacteria > Bacteroidota > Bacteroidia > Flavobacteriales > Flavobacteriaceae > Salegentibacter. The sequence continues at coordinate 10,497 of NZ_DATCSO010000082.1, forward strand.
TTCTTTTTAGCCAATTCCAGTGCATTCAGCAAAGCAGCTGCAGAGATAATAGCAGTCCCGTGCTGATCGTCATGCATCACCGGAATATCAAGCTCGGCTTTCAGGCGTTTTTCGATCTCAAAAGCTTCGGGTGCTTTTATATCTTCAAGGTTAATTCCGCCAAAAGTAGGGGCGATATTTTTTACAGTTTCAATAAACTTATCTACGTTTTTTGTATCTACTTCAATATCAAAAACATCAATGTCGGCAAAGATCTTAAACAGTAAACCCTTACCTTCCATAACCGGTTTTGAAGCCTCCGGACCTATATCTCCAAGACCAAGAACTGCAGTACCATTAGAGATAACGGCCACCAGGTTTCCTTTGGTGGTATATTTATATGCGTTTTCTTTATCTTTTTCAATCTCTAAACAGGGTTCTGCCACTCCCGGAGAATAAGCCAGAGACAAATCTCTTTGTGTTGAATATTTTTTAGTGGGAACTACCTGAATTTTTCCAGGTTTTGGTTTTGCGTGATAAACTAAGGCTTCACGTCTTTTTCTGGGAGTGCTACTCATAATTATTAATTTGACTGTACCTACAAAGTTAGTAAGGTTATACAAATAAAAGACACAAACTTTAGGGAAAAAGCTTGCAAAGCACGGCTTTTAGAATTAATAACAAAAAGCACTTTTTTTGATTATAAATCCTTCAATAAAATCACTATTACTCCTTTAAATAAGGGATTCTAATAGCTATTTTAACAAGAAAGCAACTATTCAGTTAAGGATATCCATTGATTCGCGAGGCAGTACATAAAAATAGATGGAGATAAAATGGCAGAAACTCCCCAACAAGACAAAGATGTGAAAGATAGCATGATTGAATTTAATTTTATCCAGGCTAAAAATTACAGCTCCAATGGTGTATGAAATCCCACCTGCCACTAGCCATAAAAGCCCGGGAAGGACAAGGTTATCAAGGAGGGGCTTTACCGCAAAAACGATTATCCACCCCATAACAACATACATAATTGTAGAAAGAGTGTTATACCGCCCCGTAAAAAAGAGTTTAAGGATAATTCCTGTAATCGCAAGGGCCCATACCACCCCAAAAATACTCCAACCCACAACACCATTTAAGGTCACTAAAGCAAATGGGGTATAAGTCCCCGCAATAAGCACATAAATGGAAGCATGATCTACAATATTCAACCTATATCTCCAGGTAGAGTCCTTTGAGGCATGATAAAAAGTAGAAGCGGCGTAAAGCAGGATCATACTTGCTCCAAAAATACTAAAACTCACCAAATGCCTGACGCCTCCCAGCTCGTTGGCTCTTATAATTAAAAGGATCAATCCAATTACACTTAGAGCAAATCCAAATCCGTGAGAAATAATATTAAATTTCTCTTCGGCCGGAGGATAATAATGACAGGTGTCTTCTTGCTTCATCACTAAATTTCCAATACTTAAAACAAGCGATATTAATTTAAGTGTAAATTAAAATAATTAACGAACTAAAGAAATAATCCTAAATTTTATTTCTTTAAAAAATCTATATTCCTCTTGAATCCTGTAAATTTTGTCCTTTTCACTGCAGATTTCCTGAAGATCTCATTAAATGTTTCTTTGGTGATCTCTTCCCAGTCTTTTTTATCATTTATCAATAAATCGGGATGAGCATTAAACAGGGGTTCATTATGAGGTTTTGAAAACCGGTTCCACGGGCAAACATCCTGGCAGATATCGCAGCCAAACATCCAGTCTTCAAACTGGTTTTTATAGGAAGCAGGTAATTCGTCCTTCAACTCAATGGTAAAATAAGAGATGCATTTACTTCCATCAACTTTATAAGGCTCTACGATGGCATCGGTGGGGCAGGCATCTATACAGGCAGTACAGCTTCCACAGTGATCGGTAACCGGGGTGTCATATTCCAGGTCGAGGTCTACAATAAGTTCGGCGATAAAATAGAAAGAGCCGGTTTGCTTGGATAAAAGGTTAGAATGTTTCCCTATCCAGCCGAGACCGCTTCTTGCCGCCCAGGCTTTATCCAGTACCGGCGCCGAATCGACAAAGGCGCGCCCTTCTATTTCCCCAATTTCCTGCTGCATATACTGCATCAAATCCTTCAGCTTATCCTTTATTACAAAGTGATAATCCCGGCCGTAAGCATATTTGCTGATCTTATAGGAATCCTGATTTTGAATTTGATGAGGGTAATAATTCAGCAATAAAGAAATAACCGATTTTGAACCTTCAACCAGTTTAGTGGGATCGAGGCGTTTATCGAAATGATTTTCCATATACTTCATCTCACCGTGCATTCCTTTCTGAAGATAATTCTCCAGGCGAGGTGCCTCCTCTTCGAGGAATTCAGCTTTGGAAATCCCGCATGAAAGAAAGCCGAGGCGCTTGGCTTCGGCTTTGATTAATTGTGTGTATTGCTCCTTTTGATCAATCATAATAATATTACAAAGATGCAATATTTAAAATTTATGATCTATTTCATAGGTCTCACTACTCTTTCCTGGACAGCGTTAATTCTTTTCTTTCTTCATTTTATTCTCGATATCTGTCATTAAGGCCATCATTTCTTCTTCCGGGCTAAACTCAATTATCCGGGCATCTTCAATGACCTTAGCGGTATGACCCGGAGGCATATAGAAAACATCTCCTGCCGAAATCATTTCAGTAGGACGGTTTTTATATTCAGCCTGTAGCTTTCCCTTTTCCAGGTATCCCCAATGCGGCACCTGGCACAAATCATCTTTCTGGCCTTCTAAAAGCGGGGCAAAATCGGTTCCTGCGGGCGGTTCATTAATAGCAACCACCATTCCTCCCCAACCTTTAACAAGATTTACCATATTCCCTTTAGGGAAATCTGATTTGGAGATATGAGTTATTTCGGGAGTTTCGGGCTGGGGTTGTGCCTCAGTAATTGGAGCCATATGCTCGTGAGTAATCTTCCAGCCATCATCTGTTTTAACAAAAAGTAAAGTGCCCTGCATCATAAAATCATAGGCTTCTTCTCCTCTTTTAAATTTGAAATCGGCATGAAAAGTGGCATTGGCCACATTGCCGCCATAGACATTGATTTTTAAATCTTTCCAATCCCATTTTTCAACTTCGGTTATCGCTCCAAGGAAATTTCGCTCAAAATCTTCATTTTCCTTTGAACCCTGTCTTTTTCCGCCTACCTCAAATTCTGTGAACTTGGGGCCATATGCATGCATAGAGATCAACTTGTCGATTTCATTATCCCTTATGCTTTGCTCGATCTCATCCAGAGCTTGTTTTACTTCTTTTTTTGCTTCCGGATATTCCTTATTTATTTCCAGTTCATTTTGACCAGTGACAAAGCCGGGTACAAAAACAAATACAATCAAAATAAAAATTGAAATTTTCATAATTTTGGTTTTTATGGTTAACTTTTGAATACTATGCGTAGCTGATTGATGAATTTCTCAATTAAGCAGACTTATCAATCTAAGGTGCGGCTTTAGCTTTCTCTATCTAATTTCGGGGGAGACCATGATAAACCATACAGGAGATATGGTTTGAACTACAAATATACAAAATATTGATAAACAGGAATTTACGTCATTAAGAAAGATAAAAAAATCTCTTAATCGAACCTGTCTTTAAAAACTTATTATTCCTTCGAAACTTTGCGTAGATGCTTAATAAAGAATAATTAAGCCTTCAAAATAAATGGGGAATTCGTGAAGTTCAAATTAGGATCTTTCCTCGAATCTCAAAATTGCATTTTTGGGTTTTAGGGTAATTAAGGGTGTGATCTCAATTTCTAACTTATTGGTGCTGATTTTATACCTGGAAACAAGCTCAGAAATCGCCAAAATCATTTCATACATGGCAAAGTTGTTACCAATGCACTTTCGTGGCCCTGCCCCAAAAGGATAGTAGTGAGAGGTATGTTTGGCACCTTCAGCAAAACGGGATGGATCAAATTTCTGTGGATTCTTCCAGTAGTTAGCATCACGGTGAATTTCATAAATTGAAAATAATAAATTGGAATTTTTATGAATTCTGAATCCGTTAAACTCATCTTTCTCAAGATTTATCCGATCTATAAAATAAACCGGCGGGTACAGGCGCATAGCTTCTTCCAGAACCTGTTTCGTATAGGTACAGTAAGCAATCAATTCCATGAGATCGCCGGTCTTCGCCTTAGCATCTTTTGTTTCTGAAACAATTTTTTCCTGAATTTCGGGATGTCTTGCGAGTAGTTCTGCAGTGAAAGTGAGTGCATTCGAGGTAGTTTCGTGCCCGGCGGTAAAAAAGATCAGGATTTCATCAATCAATTGTTTCTCGCTCATTGCAGTCCCATCCTCATATCTCGCCTCCAATAACATATCCAAAAGATCTCCCGCGCCTACAAGATTTTCTTTTCTTTCTCTTACCAACTTTCGAAGAATTTCCCGGGCCTCTTCAACTAAATCCATGTGTTTCTTTATACTCCCTCCGTACTTAAACCACCAACGCTTAAACGGCTGCCGGAGTTCCCTAACCAGCATTCGCTGGGCCGCTTCGGTAATATATTGCAGCCTGTTAATCTCCTTCTGACCAACGGCACTGCTAAAAAGTGACTTAACCACTGTTTGAAAAGCAAGGTCATTAAAAACCGGGAAAACATCTATAGTTTTATTAGGTTTTATCCTGTCCAGTTCTATTAGAATGGCCGAATTTACAGTGTACAAAAGGCCAGCAATTTGCTTTTTATGAAAAGCGGGTTGGATGAGTTTACGTTGTTTACGCCAGTGTTCTCCTGTGGCTGTTAGGAGTCCGTAACCCAGGTATTTCGCCATATCCCTGGTTTGAATGGGCGATTTTTCAAAGTTTCTATGGTTTTTTTGAAGCGCATATTCGGCGAATTCAGCATTTCTGGAAAAGACAAGAGGATTGCCGAAACCGGTTTGCACCCTGAATATATCGCCGAGTTTTTCAAAATTTTCAGCATGAAAAGGCAGAGGATTTTTGAGGATAAGATTGGCTTTCCCCATAAATTTTAACCACGATACCGCCGGTATGTCTTTTCCCTTCATATTCACATTTAAAGCCTCAAGTTAAGAAGAAACCCGCTGAAAGGGCTTGAATCGAAAAGAAAACACCCGCGTTTTAACTTTTAGAACAATCCGCCCTGTGTATTCCCTTTGGTCCTACCCAGGTGCCGGTAGGCTGCTTCAGTTACTTCCCGACCGCGAGGGGTGCGGTAGATAAATCCCTGCTGAATGAGGAACGGCTCATAGACCTCTTCGATAGTTTCGGCGCTTTCGCTTACTGCCGTGGCCAGAGTGGTGATCCCAACAGGGCCGCCTTTAAATTTATCGATAATAGTTTCGAGAATTTTATTATCCATTTCATCCAAACCGTGAGTATCTACATTAAGCGCTTTAAGCCCATATTTAGCGATTTCTATATCGATTTTACCATTGCCCTTTATTTGGGCGAAATCCCGCACTCTTCTCAATAGCGCATTAGCAATTCGAGGCGTTCCCCGACTTCTTCCCGCAATTTCTATAGCGGCATCCAGGGTAATAGGGACTTTGAGTATCTCAGAACTCCTTTGCACAATGTCTGAAAGTAATTCTGTAGTATAATATTGTAGTCTACTTGAAATCCCAAAACGCGCCCGCATTGGTGCAGTAAGTAGTCCGGAACGAGTGGTTGCTCCCACCAGGGTAAACGGATTCAAATTAATTTGAACAGTTCGGGCATTTGGGCCGGTTTCGATCATGATATCAATCCGGTAATCTTCCATAGCCGAGTAAAGGTATTCTTCTACTACGGGGCTAAGCCGGTGTATTTCATCAATAAAAAGAATATCTCTTTCATCCAGGTTTGTAAGTAAACCCGCAAGGTCTCCGGGTTTATCCAAAACGGGTCCTGAAGTCACTTTAATGCCTACACTTAGTTCGTTGGCCAGAATATGTGCAAGAGTTGTTTTCCCAAGCCCCGGAGGCCCATGAAAAAGGGTGTGGTCTAAAGCTTCGCCCCTTTGATTGGCCGCTTCAACAAACACCTTTAGATTTTCCAATACCTGATCCTGACCCGCAAAATCATCAAATTCCAATGGGCGTAAGGCCCTTTCAATATCGAATTCTTCAGGAGAGAAATTTTCTCCGCTGGGATCAAGGTTTTCATTCATAATTCTCAACAGGTCTTTGGACAAAGATAAAGAAAAGGAAGAAAGAAGAATTAGAGAACCACCGGAAAAGAAAAAGCCTTTCCGGAAAAAGGAAAGGCTCTAACTTACACAATTTTACAGCGCTAAATCAAAGGTTTTGATCTCCTTAAATGGTGAAATTTCAATTTTCTCCATTTTTGAGCGGTATTCAGGCCATTCGGTTTCAAAAAATGAGTTTACTTCTTCTAAAGCCTCCTGCAATTCATTTTCAGCATGCGAAATTAAAGTTTTCTCGGTGGAAGTAAGTCCACCCGGTCTGGTTGCAACATAATATCTCGCCTGGTTCAACCTTGTATTTACAGTCATTTCACGGCTTCTTACAATCCCCTGCCTATCATCTTCCTTGCCGAGAAAAATGGCGATTTTCTTATTAATAGTATCGACAATGGCTTTGGAAGCTTCAATTTCATTTTTAAACTTTTCTTTATCTTCTTTTTTAAGCTTTTTCTGAAATTCTTCAGCGGTATTTTTGCTCTGCACCAGTTGCTTTACAGCATCTGCTGAAACCTGGGTCATTTTTTCCAATTCTTTTTGGGTTTCATAAAGTTCCGAAATGTCTTCATCAGAAATATTTAACCTGGGATCGGTTTTCACAGTTATCTCTCCTTCAGACTCCAGCTCACCATAATTTATCACTATCCCGTAAGTTCCGGGCTTCACATTAATTCCACCCGGCTCGTCTTTTGATTCTTTAATTTCCCGGGAAGGTGAATCTGCTCCTTTTTCATCCAAAGACCAGGACATCTTATAAACCCCTGTAGAATCAGGAGCTTTCTTTTTCAAGGTTCGGATGAGTCTTTCTCCATCATACACCTTAAGACTAATGGTATCCCAAACTGAGCCGCTTTTACTTTCTTCGTCCTTTATTTCTTCTTTGGAAGATTGTCCTTTTTTCTGCTCTTCAGGATTGATAAAGTATGAAATCCTGGCACCCCGTTCACGGTTTTCTCCACTAAAAACAGCATCAGCAGGAAAACGCATTCCAGATGGTTGCTGGCTTACGGCAAGATAAGCAGTAGGAGAAGAAAGGACCTGAAGCTTTGGCTCTTCTTTCTTAAGGTTTGTAAACACAGCTTTATTTCTTGCCATTTCTCTTAGCGGTCTAATGTCATCAAGTATCCAAAACGACCTTCCGAAGGTGCCAATCACCAGGTCATGTTCCCGTGGGTGGATTACCATATCTTTTACCGGAACGGTGGGAAACCCATTTGTCCATTTTTGCCAATTGGTTCCGGCATCTATAGAAACATAAAGGCCATCATCTGTACCAACGAATAAGAGGTTTTCCTCCTCCGGGTCTTCTACAACCGAAAGAGCAAAACTGAGTACATCCTCTTTATCAACTATACGTTCCCAGCTTTTACCGTAGTTACGGGTGCGATAGACATAAGGTGTATAATCATCTCTTCTATAATTATTGGCTACCAACAATGCCTCTCCTTTGTTCTTGTTGGAAGCCTGAATTTGTTCGATCCAGCTTCCCTCTGGCAATCCTCTCAAATTGCTAGAAACATCAGTCCACTCTTCTCCGCCGTTCCGGGTGTAAAAAACTTTTCCGTCATCAGATCCTGTCCAGATCATATTCTTTTCTACGGAAGATGGTTCAATTACCAAAAGGGTAGTATGGTTTTCTGCTCCTGTAGCATCTATGGTCAGGCCACCGCTCTCCATCTGTTTCTGTTTGGTGGTATCATTGGTGGTAAGATCTGGGGAGATCACCTCCCAGGTTAATCCTTTGTCGGTTGATTTATGCACAAACTGACTTCCAAAGTAAAGGGTATTATTATCGAAAGGATCGATATTTATTGCTGAATCCCAATTATAACGAAGCTCCACATCAGGATCGGAATGGGTAGGCTTAACCACATAATTCTTACCGGTTTTAGAATCATATCTCCCCACATTTCCCTGCTGACTCATAGACCATCCATAGCGACTATCATCGGGGTCGGGAACGACATCAAATCCGTCGCCAAAGGAAATTTCCTGCCAGTAAGAATTTCGGATTCCCTGGGGTTTCCAAACATAGCCTGGCCCTTTCCAGCTTCCGTTATCCTGCATTCCTCCATACACATTATAAGGGGTTTCGTTATCCACCGCTACATGGTAAAATTGACCAACTGGAATATTCTCTGCAAATTGCCAGGTTTCTCCGCCATCCCTGGTAATATTTAAGCCTCCGTCATTTCCATCAATCATAAAATCAGGATTTTCAGGATGAATATACCAGGCGTGGTGATCTGGATGTATGCCGTTATTTGCACCATAGGCAGGCATAAGTTCCTCGAAACTTTTTCCTCCGTCTTCAGAAACATTTACGAAAGTAAATATGCTGTACACACGATTCTCGTTATTGGGTGCAACATAAATTTCGGCATAATAAAAAGGTCGATTTCCAATTTCGGCCATATCATCATTGACTAATTTCCAATTTTCACCTCCATCTTCAGATTTGTACAGTCCATTCTTTTTTGCTTCAACATAGGCGTAAACCACCTCAGGCTTCCCGGGTGCTATAGCAAGCCCCATTCGCCCCAGATCGCCTTCGGGCAAACCATTTTTTTCGGTTATTTCTTTCCAATTTTCACCACCATCGTAAGTAACATACAAGCCTGAACCGGCTCCTCCAGATTTAAAGAACCAGGGTTTCCTTTCGTGTTCCCACATGGCTGCAAAAAGCTTATTAGGATTTTGGGGGTCCATCACAAGCTCAGCGACACCAGATTTTTCATTTGTGTATAAGATTTTATTCCATGTTTTTCCGCCGTCTGTGGTTTTGTACACACCACGCTCTTGATGTTCTCCCCAGGGAGACCCAATAGCTCCGGCATAAACAGTCTCAGGATTAGTGGGATCTATAATAACACGATGAATGTGTCGGGTGTTTTCGAGCCCCATCCTTTCCCAGGTTTTTCCGGCATCGAGGGATTTATATATCCCAGCCCCACCATTAAGACTATTCCTGGGGTTTCCTTCTCCGGTGCCAACCCATACAACAGAAGGATTAGATTGTTGAATGGCAACAGCACCAATTGAGGCAGTTTCCTCATCGTCAAAAACAGGCTCCCAATTTACTCCGCCTGAGGTTGATTTCCACAAGCCACCCGATGCTGAGCCCGCATAAATTATATCAGGGTTAGAAGTAACAGCATCAATGGCGGTTATTCTACCACTCATTCCTGCAGGACCAATATTTCGTGGTTCCATGTTTTTAACCAGGGACATATCCAGTTTTTGACTGAAAACAAAAAGGGGAAGAATTAAAAAGGCGAGGAGTAATTTTCTGTTCATTTTAATGATATTCATGGATTATCTCCAAAATTGCTAAAAGATCGCTAAACAAACAAGCAATTTGGTCTGAAAAACAAAAACCTCCGGAGGTTATCCGAAGGTTTTTGTTTAAAATACTAAAAATTATTTCTCTAATGGTTTAACTCTTCTTCATTTTCCTGAAGGGGCACATTCTGTGGAACAAAATCCTGACCTTTAATTACATATTCACCATCCTCGTTGGTTTTACTATAGTCGTATGGCCAACGGTATACGGACGGGATCTCTCCAGGCCAGTTTCCGTGGATATGTTCTACGGGCGTAGTCCATTCCAGGGTAGTGGCATTCCAGGGGTTTTGTGTTGCCTTTCTTCCGTAGAAGATTGAGGCAAAGAAGTTCCAGAGGAATAACACTTGAACGGCTGCAGTTATTAATGCAAAAACGGTTATGATTACGTTTACATCAGCAAGATCATCAAAATATGGGAAAGCAGTGTTGGTATAATAACGTCTCGGCAGACCAGCCAAACCTATAAAATGCATTGGGAAGAAAACCCCATAGGCACCCACAGCAGTAATCCAGAAGTGAACGTACCCCATATTTTTATTCATCATACGCCCAAACATCTTAGGGAACCAGTGATAAACACCGGCAAGAAGACCATAGATGGCAGATATTCCCATCACCAGGTGAAAGTGGGCGATTACGAAATAGGTATCATGTACGTTAATATCTAGCGTTGAATCCCCAAGGATAATACCTGTTAACCCACCGGTAATGAAGGTAGAAACAAACCCGATGGAAAACAGCATTGCTGGATTCATCTGTAAATTACCCTTCCATAAAGTAGTAATCCAGTTAAAGGCTTTTACTGCCGAAGGAATGGCAATAAGCAAGGTTGTAAAGGTAAAGACCGATCCCAGGAATGGGTTCATACCAGATACAAACATATGGTGACCCCATACAATTGTGGAAAGGAATGCAATCGCAAGTATGGAAGCAACCATCGCACGGTAACCAAAAATAGGCTTCCGGGCGTTAGTAGCCATAACTTCAGAAACGATACCCATTGCAGGTAGTATTACAATATAAACTTCAGGGTGACCAAGAAACCAGAAAAGGTGTTCAAATAATACGGGAGAACCACCCTGGTGACTTAATACCTCTCCCGAAATATAAATATCACTAAGGAAAAATGAAGTTCCAAAACTACGGTCCATGATTAAAAGTAAGGCCGCCGATAATAGCACCGGAAAGGAAACTACTCCGATAATCGCTGTTACGAAAAAGGCCCATATTGTAAGTGGAAGCCTGGTCATAGACATTCCCTTGGTCCTTAAGTTTAATACAGTAACAATATAGTTTAGAGAACCTAGCAAAGAAGATGCAATGAAAATAGCTAAAGAAACTAACCAAAGCGTCATTCCAAGTCCCGATCCTCCAATTGCCTGCGGTAATGCACTAAGTGGAGGATAAATAGTCCAACCTGCATTGGCCGGCCCCGATTCAATAAAAAGGGAAGCCAACATAATTACTGAAGACACAAAGAATAACCAGTAGGAAAGCATATTAAGAAATCCTGAGGCCATATCTCGCGCTCCAATCTGCAACGGAATAAGCAGGTTACTAAAAGTACCACTTAATCCGGCAGTTAATACAAAGAATACCATAATAGTTCCATGAATGGTAACCAAAGCGAGGTATATAGAAGGTGTCATTACGCCATCTGGCGCCCATTTACCTAAAAGAGCTTCAAAAATAGCGAAAGACTCCTCTGGCCAGGCCAGTTGCATACGGAATAATACAGACATCATAATCCCTACAATACCCATTATAATTCCAGTAATTAGGTATTGTTTGGAGATCATCTTATGGTCTGTACTAAATATATATTTAGTAATGAAAGATTGTTTATGATGATGTCCATGATCGTCGTGGTGATCCTGAGCCGGTGCTGTTGCTAATGCTGACATATCTTAAAGTATATTCTTTTAATGTTGTTTTTAATTATCCATGAATTCCCCGAAGGTAGGCTGCTCGCTTAACCATGCGTTGTACTCCTCTTCAGTTTCAACTATGATCTTCATTTGCATATTGTAGTGAGCTTCTCCACAAATCTTATTACAGGCAATAAAATAATCAAATTCATAAGGGTCGAGTGGCATTTCTCCTTCAGCCCTTAATACTTCGCTATTTTCCTTTCGAATTTCATTTATGGTTTGAACTTTATCTACCATATACTCGCTATCACGCATTTCTGCAGTAGTAATGGTTGGCGTAAAGCCGAATTGAGTAACCATTCCCGGTACCACATTCATCTGGGCACGGAAGTGTGGGAAATAAGCAGAATGTAAAACATCCTGAGATCTGAATTTAAAAAGAACAGGTTTATTTACCGGAAGGTGTAAAACGGTTGTTATCTTGTCATCCTCACCATAAGGGTCACTTTCGTCGAGGCCAACATTATTTCTTCCTTCAATAAACCTCACATTTGCTTTACCAAGAGTGTTATCTTCTCCTGCATAACGCGCCTGCCAGCTAAATTGTTTGGCATAGATCTCAATAACGATAGGATCGCTGTCCTCATCGATATTCATTATATCAGACCAGGTGAACAAGCCGTAGATAATTAAACCAGCAAGGGTAATCACCGGAATGATAGTCCATATAAATTCCAGTTTATCATTATCGGCAAAGAACAAGGCTTTTTTTCCCTTTTTCCCCTGGTATTTATAGGCGAACCAGTGAAGTAAGGCCTGTGTTAATACCTGGACTATCATAATGATAGCTATAGAAATAAACATAAGGGTATCTACCTGGCTACCATGATCTGATGCGGCTTCCGGAAGGTAGAGCTTACTCCATTTCCAGAAACTGTAAGCCATTCCAACATAGATAAAGATCATAAACCAAAGCATATACCTGGCTTGCTTCCGGTTGTCGTTATCGTTGGCAATTTGTGATGAATCTGCACCCGGCCCTTTGGATAGTTCGAAAATCTTCGATAATTGCCATCCGGTCACGGCAAGAAGTGCAAGTGCAATTATTACTAAGAATACGGTCATTTTTAAATTTCTTCTTTAAACAATCAATCTTTTAATTAATAATGAAAGTGTTCGCTTTCTTTGATAAACGGGTTCCTCTTGGCTAGTAACGGAGCTTTAGTTAGTGCTCTGAAAACCACAAAAATAAACAATCCTGCAAATAATAAAACTGCACTTATTTCAGGAAGGCCTATAAACCACGATTCACCCACTGTAGAGGGCATTATCATCACAAAAACATTCAAGTAATGCCCAACCAGGATTACAATTCCTGTTAGTACTACAAACCAATTAACACGTTTATAGTCGCTATTCATCAACATTAATAACGGAAATATAAAATTAAGTGCTACCATTCCGAAAAATGGCAGTGAATAATTTTCAATTCGGCTTATAAAATATACAACTTCTTCTGGAATGTTAGAATACCAGATAAGCATGAACTGTGAGAACCATAAATACGTCCAGAATATACTTATTCCAAACATAAATTTGGCCAGGTCATGAATGTGACTATCATTTACAAAAGGAAGATAACCTCTTGATTTAAGGTAGATACTTATTAGGGCGATAACAGTAATTCCAGCAACAAACAGGCTTGCAAATACATACCATCCAAACAGAGTACTAAACCAGTGCGGATCAAGACTCATTATCCAGTCCCAGGACATCATAGATTCAGAAACTATAAAGAATACAAGGAAGCCTGCAGCGAGTTTGAAGTTTTTCTTGAAGTAATAGTTATCTGAAGCTTCATCAAGTCTTCTTGAATTTCTAACCAGAAAATGCCTGAAGACAAACCAACCCCCAAGGTAGATAGCTGCTCTAATTAAGAAAAACGGCACATTAAGATAGCTTGATTTATTTCTTATTATCTCATCATGTGCTACAACTTCAGGATCCATCCAGATAAACAGGTGGTTCATATGCAATCCTGAAAGTACCAGAATCACGAACAAAATTATTCCGCCGGGAACAAGATAAGCAGTAATAGCCTCCATTACCCTAAATAATACTGGAGACCATCCGGCCTGTGCAGCATATTGAACTGCGTAAAAAGCCAGTACGCCCAAAGAGATCATAAAGAAGAAAAAAGCTGCTACATAAACGGCGGCCCAGGGTTTGTTCTGTAATTGGTGCAATTTATGCTCAAGATGTTCGGTATCGTGTGACCCAGCTTCAGCAGCATGATCTTCTTTTTCTTCTGCATTTCTTCCAGGCTCATCGTCTAATAGCATGCCGTGTTCTTCTTTTGCAAAATCAGCTTCTACCATTGTGCTTTCCGCCGGTTCAGCGTGGTGTTCTTCTGCAGCCATCATTTCCCTGACATCATCAAGATTTGATGGTGCTTGCAAAAATCCTATAACGAGACCTATGGCACCAACAATTACAAAAATAATTGCTGTTAACTTTAATTTACTGGATAGCGTGTACATATTTATAGATCTAAATGCTTTATTTCTTAATTATTGCTTTCTTCTTCTGTAAGAACAGTACCTTCTCCAACATTTTCCTGTGCCGCCTGTACTTCGGGATCATCCGGACTTACGGTAGGTCCAACTTCTTCAAATTCTCTTTCCGGGTTTCCTTCCAACTTATTTTTTAGATTCATTACGTAATGAGTAATCTGCCAGCGTTCCTTTTCATCGGTTTGAGCAGCATATGAACCCATGGAGTTTAGTCCGTAGTAAATAACGTGATATACACTCCCTTCAGTAATTGCTCTTCCCACATCATCGTATGAAGGCACCCCTAGAATTTTCTCTCTTTCAACAAGAATTCCCTTTCCTTCGCCGGCATCGCCATGGCAAACAGCGCAATAAATGGTATACAATTCTTTTCCTTCAGTTAAGTTATCTTCAGTATAAGGCAACGGATTTTTAAGTTCGGCTTTAGCCTGTGAACTTCCGTCTGGAGTATTTTCATAATCGTAGGGTTTCCATCCACGGGCTACCGTACCTTCTACGGGATCCATAGCAGATTGCCCCCCGGGAAAAATATCGTATTCGCCATAAGATTCATATCCCTCTGACTCATACATATCGGGCATAAACTGGTAGTTAGGTCGGTCACTATCGGCACAGGATACCACTAAGCCTGCCAGAAGAAACAATACTATAGATTTATGGAAAAAACTTCTCATTTTGTCTATTTATTATCAATTATTTTTATTTCTGATGCTCCCGTTTTTAAAAGGAAATCGGAAAGATCATCAACATTAAGGTTTGCTGCATCCACTTCCATAAGAAACTTATCATCGGTTGTTCTTACATCAGGATTTTCTGCAACTTTGAAAGGCCATAGTTTACTTCTCATATAAAAAGTAATCACCATAAGGTGAGCAGCAAAAAATACCGTTAGCTCAAACATAATCGGCACAAATGCAGGCATATTCTGAAGAAAGCTAAAGCTGGGCTTACCTCCAATATCCTGTGGCCAGTCTTCTATCATTATGTAATTCATCATTAAGATAGAAACAACAAGTCCTACTACTCCGTAAAGAAAAGAGGTAATAGCTAATCTTGTTGGCGCAAGTCCCATTGCCTTATCCAAACCGTGAACGGGAAACGGAGTATAAATTTCACCAATATGATAACGGGCTTCACGCACCTGCTTTACTGCCAGTAGAAGCACATCGTCGTCATTATAAATAGCGTGTATAACTTTTGATGCCATCTTAATTACTTGTTTTTTAGTTTACCTGCCTGTGCAACCCAATCTTCTCTTTGTTCTGCATTCGGGAAGTTTTCTATTACTTCATCCAGCAATTCAAAATCTTCCTGAGTTAAGTTATTAACCTGAACATAGGTGTAAATTCCCACCTGATGCAGACGCTGCTCAAGGAAAGGTCCAACGGCTTTTAATTTCTGAAGATCATCTGCCGACTGGTTTTCAGGATTAAAACTTCCAATCCTTTCCAACATAGCATCAATCTTGTGGCGTAATACTTCTGAAATAACAAGACCATCAGCATTTACAGTTTCATTATGAGAATCATCCTCCCTTGTTACATCATAGTCTTCAGTGTCCTGTATTTTTTTATGAACTCCTTCTTCGGTATTAGAAACAGGCTCTCTAACGATTGGATCATAATGTTTGACATCATCCCCATGCTCGGCTCTTAATTTCTTGTATTTTTCTCCTGAAGCTTTCAGAATGGTTTTTACTTCAGCCTGTGCGATCACCGGGAAAGAACGAGCATAAAGCAGGAACAACACAAAGAAAAAACCTATGGTTCCAATGAAAATTCCAATATCTACAAATGTAGGAGAAAACATTGTCCAGGAAGAAGGTAAGTAATCACGGTGAAGCGAGGTCACAATAATTACGAAACGTTCAAACCACATTCCAATATTTACAACAATCGAGATAAAGAAAGAGAACATGATACTTGTTCTTAGCTTTTTGAACCACATAAATTGTGGAGAGAACACATTACAGGTCATCATCGCCCAATAAGCCCAGGCGTAAGGACCAGTAGCCCTGTTAAGGAATGCGTATTGTTCATATTCAACCCCTGAATACCACGCGATAACCAGCTCGGTTATGTAGGCTACACCTACAATAGAACCGGTAATCATGATCACGATATTCATCAATTCAATATGTTGAATGGTAATATAATTTTCAAGGTTAGAAACCTTTCTCATTATAATAAGCAAGGTATTTACCATCGCAAATCCAGAGAAGATCGCTCCCGCCACAAAGTAAGGAGGGAAGATAGTGGTGTGCCATCCCGGGATTACCGAGGTAGCAAAGTCAAAAGATACGATCGTGTGTACCGAAAGCACCAAAGGGGTTGCCAAACCGGCAAGTACCAGGGATACTTCTTCAAAACGCTGCCAGTCTTTAGCACGTCCACTCCAACCAAAACTTAAGATTCCGTAGATTTTTTTATTAAAAGGGGTTATTGCACGGTCACGTATCATAGCAAAGTCAGGAAGCAAACCTGTCCACCAGAAAACAAGGGAAACCGACAAATAAGTTGAAATGGCAAAAACATCCCAAAGTAGTGGTGAGTTAAAGTTAACCCACAGCGAACCAAACTGATTAGGGATTGGAAGCACCCAATATGCTAACCATGGTCGCCCCATGTGAATTAAAGGGAATAAACCGGCCTGCATTACAGAGAAAATAGTCATTGCTTCTGCAGAGCGGTTAATAGCCATTCTCCATTTCTGACGGAAAAGTAAAAGTACCGCCGAAATAAGTGTCCCGGCGTGACCAATCCCTACCCACCATACAAAGTTGGTGATATCCCAGGCCCAACCTACGGTCTTATTGAGACCCCAGGTTCCAATACCTGTAGCAATAGTATAAATGATACTACCTACACCCCAAAGAAAGGCGACAAGTGCAATAGAAAATACAATCCACCAGGTTTTATTAGCCCTCCCCTCAACCGGTGCGGCTACATCCACAGTGACATCGTGGTAGCTCTTATCCCCGGTAACTAAGGGCTTTCGTATAGGTGCTTCGTAATGAGACATATCCTTTTTAAATTGATTTCTTTAATAGTTGATTTTATTAAGCTTCAGTGGTATTCCTGATTTTTGTCTGGTACATCACATTTGGCTTAGTACCTACATATTCCAACAAATGATACATCCTTTCATCTTCCTGTTTCTCCCTTATCACTGCTCCTTCATTGTTAATGTCTCCAAAAGTCATTGCTCCTTTATCACAGGCAGCAGAACAGGCTGTATAGAATTCTCCATCCTTAATTTCCCGGCCTTCACGTTTGGCATCCAGAATAGTTTTCTGTGTAATTTGAATACACATAGAGCATTTTTCCATAACCCCTCTGGAACGAACAGTAACATCGGGATTAAGCACCATACGACCTAAATCATTATTCATATAATAGTCGAACTCATCATTCTGGGAATAATCAAACCAGTTGAAACGACGCACTTTATATGGACAGTTGTTAGCACAGTAACGAGTACCTACACAACGGTTATAGATCATCTGGTTTTGCCCCTGACGACCATGTGAAGTTGCCGCTACAGGACATACAGTCTCACAAGGCGCGTGATTACAATGCTGACACATTACGGGTTGGAATACTACCTGAGGATTATCTGCAGGCTCTTCCATCTCCTTAAATTCTGATAGAGAACTACCAAGACCAGAAATATTATTTTTCTTTTCAAGGTCATCTCTAAAGTTATCTTCAGAAGAATAATAACGGTCAATTCTTAACCAGTGCATATCACGTGATCTTCTCACTTCGCTTTTTCCTACAACAGGAACATTATTCTCAGCGTGACAAGCAATTACGCAAGCTCCACATCCCGTACAAGCATTTAAGTCTATAGATAAATTAAAATGATGACCAACACTTCTGTCAAAACCTTCCCACATATCAACTTCTGGAGAAGTTACAGGTTTTTCAACGTGATCAAGCGACACCTCAGGAACTTTATTCCAGACATGCGCATCTTTTGTATTGAAGATCTCTAGAGTAGTTTCCTTAATGATATCTCCTCTACCCATCAGGGTATTATGTAACTGAACAGATGCAAATTCATGCATACCAGGAGCTTTCTCAAGACTGATACTCTGTACAGACTTAAAATCTTTATAAAGAGGGTAAGCATTTACACCAACCTGCATTTCTTTCTGTATGGCTTCTTTTTTACCATAGCCAAGAGCTAATCCAACAGAACCTTTAGCCTGTCCCGGCTGGATCATTACAGGCACATTCGCAATCGTGGTATCTCCTAATTTAAGGTTTACATAGCTTCCATTTAAGGCCCCATTAGAAACATGTTCGTTTACGAGACCGAGCTCCTCTGCATCTGCTTTAGAAACTGTAAGATAGTTATCCCAGGAAGCCCTTGTAATAGGATCAGGAAATTCCTGCAACCAGGGATTATTGGCCTGTTGACCATCTCCAAGGGCAGTATTGGTAAAAAGACTAAGTTCAAGACCACTAGTTTCTTCAGCATTAGCAAGATTTCTGGCAGCAGAAGAAATATTTATATTTGTTACTTCTACAGAAGTTTCTACTGAAACAGGAGAAGTAGCTTTAAAGGTTCCATCGTGCAATGCATCGTTCCAGGATTTATCCCCAAATCCACCAGCCCAGGTTTCCTTTAAAAATTCATAATAAGACTGATCATTATCACTCCAGCGAAGCAAGCAGTCCTGAAATTGACGAGTATCAAACAAAGGTTTAATAGTTGGCTGCATAAGGCTGAAATCCTGTTCTGTATATTGGATATCACCCCAGCTCTCAAGGTAATGAGGAACAGCAGCAACATATTTTGAAAGTACAGCAGTCTCATCTGGCTTTAAGCTAAAAGAAACAGTAACAGGAGTATTTTCTAAAGCTTTGGCAAACTCCAAAGAATCAGGCAAACTATAGGCGGGATTAACACCAGCCATGAGCAGGGCTCCCACACTACCGTTTTTCATGCTATCTACAAGCTCTTTTACAGCCTGTGCATTTCCCTGACGGATCATTCTTGGATTAGCGGTATCCTCCACTTCACTTCCAAGAGCCTCATTAATTGCAAGAACAAGAGCCTGAGCATTCTCATCAGGAATCCCTGAAACTACAACTCCGCTAGCGCCGGCTTTTCTTAATTGCCTCGCAGCTTTCACTACCGCATCATCAACAGCATCAGGAAGATTACTGGTAGAAGAACCTCCGGCAATATAACCGTAAAGAGCAGCCAAAACGGCTTTTTGCTGAGATGGTTTAACCGGTATACGCTTATCAGCATTCGCACCTGATAAGGTCATATTTGCTTCAAACTGAATATGACGGGACATTTTCCCATTTTCAGGAATCCGCCCTTTTGCGTAACCCGCATCATAACCCCCACCCTGCCAGTCACCAAGGAAATCGGCTCCTACAGAAACAATGGTTTCAGCTTTTGAAAAATCATAATTTGGTAAGGCACGCTTTCCGAATTTCGCCTGAAATGCATTAAGGGCAGCATCTTCAGAAACGGTATCATAAACTACGTGTCGTACATTCGGATATTTTGAAGAGAACTCTTCAATAAGCTTGGTGGTCGAAGGACTGGCGAAGGTTTGCGTTAACAACACAATATCTCCATCAACCTTATCCAGATCGGCTTTAACCTCACGGTCAAATTCTTCCCAGGAAACATTTCTTCCCTCGATCATAGGGCGCTTAACACGCTCGGTATCATATAAAGACAATACAGAAGCGTGAACACGTGCATTGGCACCGCCCTTCGCTGCTGAAAGATCATTTTTCTCGATTTTAATAGGTCGGCCTTCACGGGTTTTCACTAAAACGCTTGCAAAATCAAAACCATCGGCAATGGTTGAAGCATAGTAGTTAGCTACCCCGGGAACAATACGCTCCGGCTGCACCACGTAAGGTATAGATTTAACAACAGGCCCCTCACAAGCAGCCAAAGAAGCGGCTGCGGTACTAAACCCAACATATTTAAGAAAATCTCTGCGTGAAGTTTTTGAACTTTCAAGAGAATCCTTATCTCCTAAAAACTCATCAACGGGAATCTCCTCTGTAAATTCTTTTTGTTGGAGCGTCTCAACAACAGAGCTGTTTTCATTTAGCTCTTCAACACTTTTCCAGTATTTTTTGTTTGATGACATATATATCTAGATATTAACTTCGAAATTAAACCCCGAAATACGGGAATATATTTTTAATAGTGACATTTAGCACATTCAAGGCCACCCATTTGAGCCACAGTCAATTCTTCAACTCCGTACTTGGTAGATAGCTCCTCATGAATTTTCTCGTAATATTCGTTGCCTTCCATTTTAACTTTAGTATCGCGATGACAATTCACACACCAACCCATTGTTAGAGGCGCATCCTGATAAACTACCTCCATTTCCTGGATCGGGCCGTGACATGTTTGACACTGGACTCCACCAACACTAACATGCTGAGAGTGGTTAAAGTAAGCAAAGTCTGGAAGATTATGAATTCTCACCCATTTAACAGGCTGGGTCTCCCCGGAATAAGACTGCGTAGAAGGCTCCCATCCAACGGCATCATACAGCTTTGCGATCTCCCCGTCATAGAATTCTTTCGAATATTCTGCAGTAGCGGTTTCCGGAGCCACTTCAGAAATAGTTTTATGACAATTCATACAAACATTAAGAGAAGGAATTCCCGCCTGCTTGGAAGTTCTTGCAGAAGAGTGACAATATTTACAATCAATCTGGTTATCACCAGCATGAATTTTATGAGAATAGTGAATTGGCTGAATTGGCTGATAGCTTTGATCAACTCCAACCTGCATAAACCAACCATAACCAAAATAAGCTACCGCAAGCAAAACAACAATAGAAGTTACCAGAACCAGAAATTGATTCTCGACAAAAGATTTCCAAAGTGGTTTTCTTTTAGTTTTTTCAGGCACAACAACTCCAGAGGCTTCAGCAAAATTCTTAAGGGTTTTATTCACAAGGAACAAAACAACAAGAAGCATCACCAAAACAAAGACCAGAATAGCAAGAATCACATTTAAAGAAACACCTCCTTGCGAACCGCCACCTTCTTGTGCAGCGCCTTCTCCGGTAGCAGCAGCTACAGGTTCAGGTTTTGGCTGTTCAACATAAGCCAGAATATCATTTACTTCAGATTCGCTTAACTGCGGAAAACCAGGCATGGGAGTATTGTTATACTCTTCAAAGATCGCAACAGCCTCCTCATCGCCACTAGCAATAAGATCGGCACTGTTTTCAATCCATTGATACAGCCATTGCATATCACGTTTTTCGGTAATACCATGCAGGGCAGGCCCAATAGACTCAGAGTAGGGCTTATGACAGGCAGCACAAAGTGAATTAAAAAGGGATTTTCCATTAGCGGGATCTCCTAACCCGGAAGCCGGGGCTTCTTCTACCTGTTCTTCCTGTACTTCAGCATCGGCAGTTTCTTCAGCCTCCTCCTGAGACCAACTTAGGAAAGTACACGAAATAAAAAAAGCTACACTTAAGAGCCACAATCGCGAAGTTGAATTTCGGTATTTCACCTTTTCCATATTATAAAGTTGAATTAAGGTCTAAACTTTGGCACGGTATTTTAACGCAAAATAACAATTAAATCTGTTCGCACCCTTAATTTGGTGGACAAAAGTAATATTTAAAGTGGAGTTGCGGAATCTTACTTTCGCGTTAACACATAATTTATAATAGTTCTAAATAATAAAACACATTACTTTCTGTTATTAAATTTTACTTTTGTCCTAAATAAATAATTATGAGAAAATTAAACCTAAAATCTATACTTTCTGCCTGCATTTTTACGGGTATTTCAATTACCGGAATTCAGGCTCAAGAGGGATCGGTTAATTTAAACCAGGACCAGAGAATTGAAACTCTACTGGAATTAAAAGCCGAAATGACCAAGGATAATGAAATTGGGGACCGCTACAAAATTCAATTATTTTACGGCGATAACGGTAAGGCAAATGAGGTGATAAAGGAATACCGAAGCAAATACTCATATCCTTCCCTAATCGCTTATGAAGCTCCAAATTATAAGGTCTGGGTTGGAAACTTTAGAAACAGACTGGAAGCCGACAGGGCTTTACTGGAAATAAAAGAGACATTTCCCTCGGCCTTTATTCCAAAACCACGAAGGCGATAATAAAGAATTAAGCAAAAAAAAAGCTGTTTCGGAAATGAAACAGCTTTTTTTTAGTTTATCCAAGGTTACTTTAACTTTTTCTTCACCTCTACTTCTCGGAATGCTTCAATTACATCCCCTTCTTTAATATCGTTGTAATTTTTAACCTGCATACCACAATCATATCCTTTTGAAACTTCCTTCACATCTTCTTTGAAACGTTTCAGAGAAGCCAGTTCTCCGGTAAAGATTACAACCCCTTCACGAATAAGTCGGATTCCGGAATTCCTATATATTTTACCAGAGGTAACCATACATCCAGCAATAGTTCCAATTTTAGATATTTTAAAGGTCTCTCTTATCTCTGCGGTACCAGTGATCTCCTCTTTCAGTTCAGGAGAAAGCATTCCCTCCATCGCATCCTTAAGATCATTGATAGCATCATAAATAATAGAATAAGTTCTGATGTCAATTTCTTCTTTATCAGCTACCTGTCTCGCGTTTCCGGCAGGTCTTACATTAAATCCAATGATAACCGCATCAGATGCTGAAGCCAGAAGCACATCACTTTCGGTGATAGCACCTACCCCTTTATGTATAATATTTACCTGAATTTCTTCAGTGGAAAGTTTAAGGAAGCTATCGGTAAGAGCCTCTACAGATCCATCAACATCTCCTTTGAGGATAATGTTAAGTTCTTTAAATTCTCCGAGCGCAATTCGGCGTCCAATTTCATCAAGGGTAATATGACGTTGCGTTCTAACGGATTGCTCACGTTGCAACTGAGTACGCTTAGCAGCAATATCTTTGGCTTCACGTTCATCCATCATTACCTTAAATTTATCACCAGCCTGCGGTGCCCCATCAAGTCCTAAAATAGAAACAGGAGTAGAAGGTCCGGCCTCTTTAACTTCGTGACCACGCTCATCATGCATTGCTTTTATCTTACCACTATGTCTTCCGGCAAGTACATAATCCCCAATTTTAAGAGTTCCTGTTTGCACAAGAATTGTGGATACATAACCTCTACCTTTATCCAGATAAGCTTCTACAACAGTACCGGTTGCAATTTTATCAGGATTAGCTTTTAATTCCAGAATTTCGGCTTCAAGAAGTACTTTTTCAAGCAATTCTTCAACTCCCGTTCCTGTTTTAGCCGAAATATCGTGTGACTGCACTTTACCTCCCCAGTCCTCAACCAGAAGATTCATCGCAGCTAATTTCTCCTTAATTTTCTCAGGGTTTGCTGTTGGAAGATCAGATTTATTTATTGCAAACACAATAGGAACACCCGCCGCCTGGGCATGAGAAATTGCCTCCTTGGTTTGAGGCATTACATCATCATCTGCTGCAATCACAATAATCGCAATATCTGTTACCTGAGCACCACGAGCACGCATCGCCGTAAAGGCTTCGTGACCAGGAGTATCCAGGAATGTCATTCTCTCTCCGTTCTTTAGTTCAACACTGTAAGCACCAATATGCTGAGTTATACCACCACTCTCGCCGGCAATTACATTCTCTTTACGAATATAATCCAGCAAAGAAGTCTTACCATGATCTACGTGCCCCATAACAGTAACAATAGGAGCTCTTTCAACAAGATCTTCAGGGTTTTCAACTACTTCTTCAGTTGCTGGTTCAATATCTGCAGTTACGAAGTCTACTTCATAACCAAATTCATCGGCAACAATAGAGAGGGTTTCTGCATCAAGACGCTGATTCATTGTCACCATCATTCCGAGTGACATACAGGCTGAAATAACTTTAGTTACTGGAACATCCATCATTGTTGCTACTTCACTTACGGTAACAAATTCAGTTACCTTAAGTACTTTACTTGATGATTCCTGTTCTGCTAAATCGTCTTCTGAACGTTGACGGTGTTGATCTCTTTTATCCCTACGGTATTTGGCGCCTTTTCCTTTCCCGGATTTCCCCTGAAGTTTTTCAAGAGTTTCCCGCACCTGCTTTTGCACTTCTTCCTCGCTTGGCTCTTCTTTTGTGATTGGCTTTGCGCGTTTACGTCCTCCGGCTGCACCTCCCCCTTTTCTGGCCGTTTGACCTGGAGCTCCGGGTTTAGCATCCTTACTTATACGACGACGACGCTTTTTGCGCTTATCTTTTTTGTCGTCTTCAGCTTTTTTATCCTCTTTTTTCTTTTCGGGCTTTTTAAACTTGGAAAGATCAATTTTCTCACCAGTAAAATTAGGGCCGTTAAGCTTGGTGTATTTGGTTCTAATAGTAGAGTTTTCCTTCTCTTCAGGCGCTGGCTCTTCCTTAACAGGCTCTTCCTTAGGTTTTTCTTCAGCAGCCGGTTTAGATTCCTGAGTAGGCTTGGGCTGAGCTTCCTCTTTCTTCTCTTCGGTTTTTTTTGCCTTTGACTTCTCCTCTTCTTTTTTCTCTACCTTTTCTTCCTTCTCTTCCTTCTCCTCTTCTTTTTTCCCGGTGGGCTCTTCGGGTTTAGCAGGTTCTTCTTTTTCAGGAGTTTTAGTCTTTTTATCAAGATCTATCTTACCTACCTTTTTAGGTCCGGCGAGCTTAGTTTTAGACGATATCACTTCCTCCTGTTCCTGCTCTTTCTCCCTGGCTTCTTCAAGCTTACGTTTTTCTTCCTGCTCTTTTTCGCGGGCTATACGCAGTTCTTCCTTTTCTTTACGCTTTTCTTCACCGACTTCTTTTGAAGCTACTTTCTTGCTTTTATCGGTTTCGAATTCATCAGACAACACCTGATAAATCTCAGGAGAGATCTTTGTAGTAGGACGCGCTTCAATATCGTGACCTTTGGAATTAAGAAATTCCACAGCCCGGTCTAACGAAATATTAAATTCACGTAAAACTTTGTTTAATCGCATTGTTTTTGCTTCAGCCATAAATTGCCCTCTAAATTAACCTGTATTGTATTGTAATCTATTTATTCTTACTCTTCAAATTCTTCTCTCAACACGCGGATAACAGCACGAACGGTTTCTTCTTCCAAATCTGTACGTCGCACCAGATCATCCACATCCTGTTCCAAAATACTTTTTGCAGTATCAAGACCGATCTTAGAGAATTCTGCTATTACCCAGTCTTCAATTTCATCGGAGAATTCATTCAATTCAACATCTTCCTCTACACCTTCCCTAAACACATCTATCTCATAACCGGTTAACTGCCCGGCAAGTCTAATATTATGTCCTCCGCGGCCTATGGCTTTAGAAACCTCTTCAGGTCTAAGCATTACCTCGGCGGTTTTATTTTCTTCATCCAGTTTCATAGAGGTGATCTTGGCAGGACTTAAAGCCCTGGTGATAAATAACTGGTCGTTATTGGTGTAGTTTATCACATCTATATTTTCATTGCCCAATTCACGGACAATACTGTGTATTCTTGAACCTTTCATCCCCACACAAGCTCCAACAGGATCGATTCTATCATCATAAGAATCTACGGCCACTTTCGCTTTTTCACCGGGAACTCTCACTACCTTTTTAATAGTAATAAGTCCGTCGAAAACTTCAGGGATTTCCTGTTCAAATAGTTTCTCCAGAAAACCGGGAGCGGTTCTCGATAAGATTATGCTTGGCTTATTCCCTTTAAGCTCCACGCTTTCAATAACCCCTCTAACATTCTCTCCTTTTCTGAAGAAATCTGAAGGAATCTGGTGGTCTTTAGGCAGAATAATCTCATTCCCTTCGTCATCCAGTAAAATTATCGCTCTATGGCGAATATGATGAACTTCTGCAGTATAAATCTCGCCTTCAAGATCTTTGAAGTGCTTATAGATATTGGTGTTATCGTGCTCGTGAATCTTAGAGATAAGATTTTGACGCAAAGCCAGAATAGCACGACGCCCAAGGTCTACAAGTTTCACTTCTTCTGAAACATCCTCACCAACTTCAAAATCAGGTTCAATATTTCGGGCTTCAGTAAGAGAAATTTCCTGGTTTGGATCTTCAACTTCACCATCGGCAACCACTACCCGGTTTCTCCAAATCTCAAGATCCCCTTTATCTGGATTTACAATAATATCAAAATTATCGTCTTCACCATATTTTTTCTTCAATGCATTCCTAAAAACTTCTTCCAGAATTGCCATCAAGGTAACTCTATCTATAAGCTTATCATCCTTAAACTCTGAAAATGACTCAATCAAAGCGATATTTTCCATATCAATTTGCGGTTAAAATGTTATAATAACTTTTGCTTCTACAATCTCTGAATACGGGATTACAGCTTCTTTTTCTACCGTGTGCTTGCCTTTACCTACCGGCTTGGGCTCCCTCGTTTTCCAGTTCAATGTTATATCTTGTTCTGTTGCCTGCCTTAAATCCCCCTCAAAAGTCTCAGAAGCGGTCTTTACTTTTATTTTTCTGCCAATGTTCTTCTGGTATTGCCTTGGTAACCGAAGTGGTTCTGATACCCCGGCCGAACTAACCTCAAGAGAAAAATCTACTTCATCTCTGTCCAGATTATGCTCAATCTGGCGACTCACGGTTATACAATCATTTACAGAAACGCCCTGATCTCCATCGATGATCACCGAAATATGATTATTGGAAGGGTTAACGTCAAGGCTAATTAAAAATAAAGAATTATTCTCTTCTAAAGCTTCCCCCAGCAATTTTTCTACTTTTTCCTGCAACATAGCTTATAAAAAGAGGGGACTTTCGTCCCCTCGCTGTACTTTTTTAGTTTCAACGATGCAAATATAATAATAAAATCGGAGATAGAAAACCACACTCCCAATCAAATTTAAGGCATTTCAATAAATAAGGTTTTCATTTTTAAAGCTTTAGAAAAAACAATACAACCAAGCTGTTGCCTTTTGCTCTGCATTAGGTTCCATCAGCTTTTAATTCCTTCTGAATGTGAATTTTATCATTATGACTTCACTCATAAACAGGCAGGCCGTTAACAACCACCTTTGTATCCATAAGAACAAAAATCTCACACCCACTTATTCAAAAAACACTATTAATATAAATACCTGAATTATGGAAAACTTAAAAACAAAAACCGTAGCACAATTAGTTACCGAAAACATAGATACAGCCCACATCTTTAAAAAACATGGAATTGATTTTTGCTGCGGCGGAAACATCCCTGTTACCGAAGCTTGTAAAAATGCCAATATAGATTACTCTACCGTGGAGCATGAATTACTAAATGTAAATCCTTCCACAAGCAGGGCGTGCAATTACAACAGCTGGGAGTTGGATTTCCTCACAGATCATATAATTAACGTACATCATACTTACGTAGAAGAAAATATTCCACTTCTTCTGCAGTATTCGGCAAAAGTTACAACAGTGCACGGACATCACGCTCCAGAATTGAATGAAATAAACGATCTGGTTTCAGAAGTTGCCGGGGAGTTAAGTGCTCATATGAAGAAAGAAGAACTTATACTTTTCCCCTTTATCAAGAAACTGGTTCAGGCGAAGCGAGAGGAAACTGAAGCCCCTAAACCTCATTTTGGCTCTGCAGACAATCCAATCCAGATGATGGAAGCAGAACACGAAACCGCAGGAGAATTATTGAGAAGAATCTCTGTTTTAAGCAATAATTACACCCCACCCGAATTTGCCTGCAATACTTATAGAGCATTCTATTCTAAACTGGAAGAATTCGAGCAGGATCTTCACCAGCATGTTCATCTGGAAAACAACATCCTTTTTCCCAAAACCCTGGATTTAGAAAATGAATTAAATAAATAATCTTTTTGCAGAGATTATTATAGCTTAAGTTTCGGCTATTAAATATAAAAAGAGACATGGCCATAGAACTATGTCTCTTTTTGTTTAAACACAATATTTTTAAAACAGGGAAGAGTTTGGGAAAGTTCTAATTGCCACCATGGATTCTCAAGGGTTCAGGAGATCAATAATCCCTGAACCAATTTTTTAAAGCATTTACTCCTGTGCTGATCATTACGTAAATCTGTCTTTAAAATTGAATTTCAAATACCAAACAAACTACAGTCAATTTTAAAGTAACCAAGGCTAAAACAAGAAACTCAATCCCTTGCAGCTTTAGCTTTCTCCTATTTTCTGTTTCAGGTATATTTATGACAAGAAATTCCTGTACATATTTTTTTTGTACATTTAATTATATTTAGTATCAACTTATAGGTTTGCATCCTTATGAAAAAAATACTCGTTCCCACAGATTTTTCAGATCAAGCGGAAAATGCACTTAAGGTAGCGGCCCAGCTTGCGCGTAAATTCGATAGTGAAATTTATCTTTTGCATATGCTGGAATTACCTTTACAGCTTATAGACCCTGTTCAGGGAAGCAATGCACACAACCTTCCTGAGTCAATATTTTTTATGAAACTCGCACATCAGCGAT
Organism: Salegentibacter sp.; assembly: GCF_036568425.1. Lineage (GTDB taxonomy): Bacteria > Bacteroidota > Bacteroidia > Flavobacteriales > Flavobacteriaceae > Salegentibacter. The sequence goes on from NZ_DATCSO010000082.1 coordinate 38,928, forward strand.
TTTCAAAATTAATGGCGAAACCCTATCTGAAAGATCTAAAAGTAAAGGAAACGGTATTATTCCACCAGGCTTTTGATGGCATAAAGGAGGTGAGCGAGGAAAGACAATGCGACCTTATAGTGATGGGATCACATGGGGCAAGTGGCTTCAAGGAAATGTTTATTGGTAGTAATACTGAAAAAGTCGTTCGATCTTCCACAATCCCGGTATTGGTCATAAAAAAGGATCAACCAGAATTTAATATAAAAGATTTTGTCTTTGCCACAGATGCCAATGAAGCCAACCGCCATACTCTGAAACACGCTGACGAAATCGCCAAAAAACTTTCAGCTAACCTGCACCTATTGTTTATAAACACACCAAATAATTTTATAACCAGCACGGAAGCTTATGAAATGTTGGAAAGATTTATCACAGGCTCTCAGGTAGATGGAGATAAAATAAAATTACATGTATATAGCGACACCAGTGTAGAAAAAGGGATTCTGAATTTTGCCCGTAATTTGGATGCAGGATTAATAGGAATAAGCACCCACGGTCGAAAAGGTATCGCACATTTCTTTAACGGAAGTATAAGTGAAGATCTGGTAAACCACGCTAACCGTCCGGTTGTTACATTCAGGATTTAAAAGAAGGATTTCAGGGCCCCGGCACGTATCATTTTCCATAGATAATTCCAGAAAGAACGCGTTTTATCCCGGGTGACTTCAATTTGTTTCTGCCGTACATCATCAGAAATTGCATCATTATTCATTATAAGATTTGCAAGGGCAGACAAAACCTTGTTTTTACGCTTACCATCTTCCCGAAGAACTTCTACCTTAAAATCTTTATACACCAACTTCATATCCCCTAAAGCTTCCGTATGATTTCCTGAAAAATTAAAGGCCATATCTTCTATTACCCCTTTAGCCAAGACGTTCATTGCTGGTTTCATAAACCGATTCATCGCTTCTTCAGAAATTCTATCCATATTCCCCGAAATATTAAATCGGTCATTTTTATTTCGAATATTAAATTCCCAATTCACGTTAAGATTTGCTTCCTGCATAAACATGGTTTTCACATCAACTACGGTAGGTTTAAAATCTTTAGCCTGCATATTTTTATTAGACAAGTTATAAATACTGGCATTAAGCTTACTGAAATCCACCTCTCCGGGAGACCTGTCTGCATCTATTAACTCTTCATATTTAATATAGGAATCACTAAGCCTAATAGTATCCAACTTTAAAATGACCGGAAGCTCCCTGATCATTTCACTATACATTTTTTTTTGCCGGGTATCATCGGGCTGTAATTTATCCCTGTAGACCTCAAGGTTTGCGTTTTTAATTTCTGTTAGCGGACTCTCTATTGAAAGGCTATCATTTTTAAACATCCAGTTTAAATTACTAAAACTCACTTCTTCAATTACTAATTCGTAACGATCAAGTTCGTAAGGTATATGCTTCTGAAATTCCTGTTTCCCATATACCGGAATAATTCTGAAATCTTTTAACATCAAAGTATCTTCCTCAACATTTAAATTCCCCGTACTTATATGTCTGGCATCTAGTTTATAAAAAAAGGAATCTACTTTTAAAGCATAATCACTATAATTAAAAGGAATTGTGTTATCCACACTGCTGGAATCCAATTGAAATTCAAGAATCTTAAAATGACTGAATTTCGCATACAAAGAATTCTCTGCGGAATCATTTTCCACTATGGTCAGATCTCCATTTCTCACCTGAAATTTATCTATTAATATACTCTTCTTAAACCCCTTTGAAGTGGAGTCCGGACTAGTTTTTGATTTTTTGCTTTTATTATATACGAAACTGGGGCCATCCAGTCTAAAACTTCCAATTTCTATCTCTTTTTCTGTAAAATATTTAAACACCCCAATATTATTAAGACTAAGTTTTTCTGCCTTAAAGCTTTTCCCATTCATGGAAAGAGAAGGAGATTTAAGGGTAGCCTTCCTGTTAAGAAGATTTATATCAAGTTCTTCATAGGTTAAGTTAATTTGCGAGATTGCATCTTCAATTTCTTTTTTTAGTTTTTCTTCTGCAAAATTATTCAACGCAAATAAAATGAGAGCCAGTAGTATAATTCCAGTAATGATGTAGAGAAGTATCTTTGTGGTTTTTTTCAAAATCCTAAATTTATTTAAGTCAATTTACAAATCTAAAGGACCACTCCTGAAGCGTTTAAGAGATTTTAACTTAAAAAATTAACCGCCACATTTCTACATAGTTAAATTTAAGTCAAACATTTATAAACTGAATCTTGGAGGGATTTTTGGTTATATCTTTGGACCAAATTAATAAGAAAAAATGTTTTTAAAATTCAGTGTGAAAATATTATTCATAGCTATAGAAATCTTTCTGGCGTTCTATAGCCTGGCAATTAGCGACAGTTTGTTGGTTAAGTTTCTGTTCTTTGCCGTAACCGCACTGATTGTAGCTTTTGGTATTACCAAATTAATTACTAAACTACTCCCTATAGATAAGGATTATACTTCTCCCGACCTGGAAAAGGAAGAAGATTAAAATCTGGCGACAGCGATTTTTGAGGGAAGTGAAGATGAGGAACCTTTGTTGAGAAATCGTTGTTACAGAGAAATCCGGTGAAAAAATCACCGGATTTTTTTATCTTTTAAATTTTTAAAACACTTCCTCATAAATGAAGCTGGTATGCATTGGCGACACCCATAATAAACACCGGGAAATTAAGATCCCTATTGGCGATGTGTTAATCCATGTGGGAGATCTCACCGAAGCCGGCACTAAACACGAAACCCTGGATTTTTTAGAATGGTTTTCAGAGCAACCCCATAAGCACAAAATCTTTATAGGGGGGAATCATGACTTTTTCCTGGAAAAATCAGGTATATCTGAGTTTCCTGAAATTCCCACCAATGTTTTCTATCTTGAAGATAATGCAGTGGAAATCGAGGGAGTAAAATTTTGGGGATCTCCCGTAACCCCCGGTGATGGCTCCTGGGCATTTCATCGTGAACGCGGAAAACAAATACGTTCCCACTGGAATAAGATTCCGGGAGACACCCGGGTATTAATCACCCATACCCCACCTTACAGCATTAAAGACAGGCTTAGTAACAAACGCCATGTTGGCTGCGAAGAGCTTTTTAAGCGAGTCAAACAATTACAGCCTCCTTATCATATTTTTGGACATATACACAACACCTATGGTAAGACCAGGATTTCTCCTACCACTTATATAAATGCATCCAGCCTGGACGATCGTTATCGCCTACTCCATTCTCCGATAATACTTGAAGTTTAAAAGTAGTTAATAAAGTTTTCTATATAATCCTGTAAGATTAATCTTACTTTATGCACCCCCAACACTTAAGAATTTTCAAAATTGTTTAATATGGGAGTTAAACTTTTATTAATCAAAACACTATTAGATTTTTTTTAACAGCAATTAACCAGGCTAATACTAATTTAGCGGGTGTAGAATAAAATTTACTAACCAAAACAACCATTCTTAATTATGAACACGATTACGCCGCCAAGTCACATTATTGATGAAGTTAAGAATTTGATTACTTACAGTATTTCCAACCCCGACATTGAAATGACTAATTTCAATACTATGCATCGGGCCATTATTAAAAAATATTTTGAGGCCAAGAACGTAAAGATTGATTATGCCCAACAAACGGTGGAAATGCAAATTCCCGTTGGAGAAAGGCAATATACCAGCATCACTTTTGAATGCCAGAATCTTCAGCGCTTTCTAAAATCCTGCATAAGGAAGGATGAAAAAAGTCTGGTATTTTACCAGAGCCTGCTTACGCACTACAATGTTACGCACGCGGCATAAGACTAAAACAGAAAAACACAAACCAAAGAACAAAGCTGCCGGCTCAAGCCCGCAGCTTTTTGTTTATGATTCATTTATAAAATAAATCCTTTCAGGCTTAGTTACATATTTTTAATTAATTTTGAATCCCCTAAATCAGGAGCCATTATGAAGAAAAAAGAGAAGGAAACTAATCAACCCCAACAGGATTTCATTTTTGGTAAGAAAAATTATACCTATATGTTCATTGGTCTGGCAGTGATTGCCCTGGGATTCATTTTAATGTCTGGCGGGGGAAGCGAAGATCCCAATCAATTTAATGATGCTATTTATAATTTCAGGCGTATACGACTTGCTCCTACTTTGGTTCTTTTAGGCTTTGGAATTGAAGTATATGCTATTTTATTGAATCCTCACAAAAAATAATTACCCTTGAACGAATTTGATGCTGCTATCCTTGGAGTAATCCAGGGGCTTACAGAATTTTTACCGGTTTCCTCCAGTGGGCACCTTGAACTGGGAAAAGCGATTTTAGGCGATACCAGTGTTCCTGAAGAATCACTTTTATTTACGGTAGTCTTACATTTTGCTACGGCGCTAAGCACCCTGGTCGTATTTAGGAAAGATGTAGCAGAAATATTTCACGGACTTTTCCAGTTTAAATGGAATGAAGAAACCGAGTTTTCAGTAAAAATTATTATCTCCATGATCCCCGCCTCTTTCATCGGGTTTTATTTTGAAGATGAGCTGGAATCTCTCTTTGGAGGAAACGTATTGTTTGTTGGATTTATGCTCATAATTACCGCACTCCTACTTTGGCTGGCAGATAAGGCTAAAAATACCCAGAAAAAAGTAAACTTCTCTAATGCCTTTGTAATTGGTGTTTCCCAAGCAATATCAATCCTTCCCGGTATTTCACGCAGTGGTGCAACTATTTCAACTTCGGTACTACTGGGTAACGATAAAACAAAAGCTGCACGTTTTTCATTCCTAATGGTGGTTCCCCTAATTGTAGGTAAAATTGTTAAAGATCTATTAGATGGAAACCTTGCGGAAAGTACCACAGAGGCTTCTGTACTTATTGTTGGGTTTATAGCAGCTTTTATTGCAGGACTGGTAGCATGCACCTGGATGATTACTTTGGTTAAAAAAAGTAAACTTTCCTATTTCGCCATTTATTGTTTTGTGGTAGGTGTAGCAGCAATTATCTTCGGATATTATAATTATTAAATGGAACAAAAACAGTTCACCGCAGAAGACTTTAAAACGGGCCAGGTCCTTTTATTCGACAAGCCCATGCAATGGACCTCTTTCCAACTTGTAAATAAAGTACGTTGGCTTATAAGAAAAAGTTGTGGAATAAAAAAGATTAAGGTTGGCCACGCCGGAACACTTGATCCTCTTGCCAGCGGACTCCTGATTATTTGCACGGGGAAATTCACTAAAAAAATTCAGGAACTCCAGGGCCAGGAAAAAGAATATACCGGGACTATAAGTCTGGGCTCTACAACTCCTTCTTATGATCTTGAGACCGAAATCGATCAGGAGTTTCCCGTAGATCATATCACCGAAAAAAACCTTAACCAGGCAGTTTCAAAATTTACGGGAGAGTTTGAACAAATGCCACCGGTATTTTCAGCTTTAAAGAAAGAGGGTAAAAGGCTTTATGAATTTGCGAGGAAAGGGGAAGAAGTAAAAATCAATACCAGAAAGGTAGAAATTAGCGAATTTGAGATTGATTCAAACAGGTTCCCCGAAATAGATTTTAAAGTGGTTTGCAGCAAAGGAACATACATCCGTAGTCTTGCTTATGACTTTGGGAAGGCACTCAATAGTGGAGCTCACCTTTCAGCATTAAAGCGAACCCGAATTGGAGAATATAGACTTGAAAATTCCTTCAGTGTAGAATCCTTTCAGAATTTCTTACCTTCACGGGAAAACTAATTAGCAGGAAGTTTTATCCTGGTTTTGGCACATTTATCAAAATGTCTTTACCAAGGAAATTGCCGCATAGCTGAAATAAAAACTTTCCAGCCGAGTTTTATATACGATGGATTTTTTTGACCGACATAAAGCCCTGATTATAACTATTCTGTTTTGTTCGGTGGTGGTACTGTCTCTGCATATTTTCACATTATCTCAAAACCAAAAACAAATAAATGAGATGATAGTTGACCTGGATAGTTTTGAGTCCCTGGAGGAAGAAACACCTGAACCTGAAGAGGAAACCCCAGAACCCCAAAAATCCATAAGCCAAAAAACCCATCGCGCTTTTGACGAAAACCAGGAAGCACGACAGGAAAACTTTGAGCGGGAATTAGAGGAAATATTTGAGAAAAACAGCGCTCAAAGTGAGAAAGCTTCAGAGAATGAAAATGAAACCAAAAACGGGGAATATAACTTTCAAAAGTCATCTCAAAAAAAACAGCAGGCTTCTCATGGAAATGAAGCTTCGCAAAAAATTTCAACGCAGGCCGGGAGCCTAAGAAATAGCTCAATTTCATTTTCTTTAAAAGGGCGTAATGCTATAAATATCCCTAATCCTGTCTATACTTGTGATCGGGCCGGCAAAGTGGTAATTAATATTCGTGTTGATTCGGGGGGTAGGGTTTTGGAGACTTCGGTTAACAAAGCGAGTTCTACTACCTCAAATCAATGTTTAATCGACAACGCCCTGCTATACGCTGCTGATGCCACATTTAGTGAACTACCCGGCAGAGATAATCAACCAGGAACAATAACTTATGAATTCCAGCCTTAAGAGAAAAAAACACCGCTGTGGATGGTGCGAAGGCGATCCTTTGTACGAAGCCTATCACGATACAGAATGGGGTGTTCCCGTATACGATGACCAAAGGATTTTTGAATTTTTAATTCTGGAAACCTTTCAGGCAGGTTTAAGCTGGATTACGGTGCTTCGGAAAAGAGAAAATTTCCGCGAGGCTTTTGATGATTTCGATTATAAAAAGATGGCTGTTTATTCTGAAGAAAAAATCCAGGAACTCCTCGCCAATCCCGGGATCATCCGGAATAAACTCAAAGTGCGCTCAGCAGTAAATAACGCCCAGGCCTTTATAAAAATTAAGGAAGAATTTGGAAGCTTTAGCAAATACATCTGGAGTTTTGTAAATGGACAACCTATTCAGAATAATGTAGAAAATTATAAAGAAGCTCCGGCTACTACTAAAATAAGTGACAAACTAAGCAAAGATCTCAAAAAAAGGGGATTTAAATTTGTTGGTTCTACCGTGGTTTACGCACATATGCAAGCTACCGGAATGGTAAACGACCACGAAATTAAGTGCTTCAGATATAAAGAAATACATCCCGATTTATAGATTAAGGTCACTTTCGGTACCCTCCATTTTTGAGCTTTCCGTACCCATTAATTTATCCCAAAAAGTAAAATATAAGCCATAGTTGGTATTAAATTCGGCGTGATGATAATGGTGGTGAGTGGCTCCTATAAATAATTTACCAAACCAGCTTTTCTGAAAACCGGTTGGGTAGACCTCAATATCCAAATGATTAATAACACTGCTGAGGGTCATTAAAAGCAGGTAAAATATCAGAACATAGATATTAACCGGAATAATTAGCAGGATTAACGGCAGGATAATAGCTTCCAGCAAACTCTCCCAGGGATGAAAAGAAAATGCCGTCCAGGGGGTGGGTGTTAAACTATCGTGGTGAACCTTATGTACTGTTTTATAAATGCGGGGATGGTGCATCCATCTGTGCACCCAATAATAATAAGTTTCATGAATTAGCAGGATTAAGATGAGGCTTACCGGTAAATACCAGTAACCAAATGCATCGGGCGCAAGGTAAATTGCAGTATGATCTTTTGTCCATAACCAATACAGGATTGTTCCTGCCAGGGCAAAGATTAGTGAAGCTTTTATACTCCAAATGATTTCATTTTTTAACTGAGCTTTTTTAGCACCCCGTCTACTTAGCTTCTTTGCATGGAATTTTTCATAATACCAGACATAATAATAGTAATAAAAAATTCCTGCAGCTAGAAAATACCTGAAGAGAATGGCAAAAAAGAAAATTGCCAGATATAAAAAAAATACAGTGCCTGAATTAATTTCGGGAAACATAACTTACTTACTAAGTTTTAAATTTACATAATTCGATCTTTATTTTCACCGATTAACTAATCACGTTAAAAATCTAATTCACTCCAGAAATTTCAGGAATTCCTTTCTCGGAATTTCTTCAGCTCCAAGGCTGGCGAGGTGTTCGGTATAAATCTGGCAATCAATAAGTTTAACCCCTTCTTTTCTCAGTTTTTCTACCAACTTTATAAATCCGAATTTCGAGGCGTTGTTCACTCTTGCGAACATACTCTCTCCGCAGAAAACTTTTTTTTCCTTTAGATATATTCCGTAAAGTCCACCCACAAGTTTTCCATCCTTCCAAACCTCTACAGATTGTGCTATATTCAGTTCATACAATTTTTGATACTGGGCTTTTATTTCCTCTGTAATCCAGGTACCAACCTGCCCAGGACGTTCTATGTTAGCACATTGTTCCAAAACGCCGGCGAAGTCCTCATTATAAGTGATTTTGAAAACATCTTTTTTTAGAAGCTGTTTCATACTCTTTGAAACTTTAAGCCTGTTTGGAAAAAGCACCATCCTTGGATCAGGGCTCCACCATAAAACCGGCTGGCTATTATCAAACCAGGGAAAAATTCCCTGATTATATGCTGCTATGAGACTCTGAACATTAAGATCACCCCCAACGGCCAGTAAACCTTGTTCATCAGCATATTCTACCGGAGGAAAAGGATCGCCGCTTTTAAGAAAAATCAACTGACTTTATTTTAATGGTTAAAAAAAAGCCCGATAGAAATACTACCGGACTTGTAAATTATGAATTTCTTAGATCTTTTCAGTATTAAAACGGCAGGTCGTCGTGATCTTCTTCATTGAAGTCACTTGCCGGCTCAAACTGGTCTGGCGGTGGTACATCGTTACTACCGGGTTGTTGTGCCTGAAGATTCTCAATTCTCCAACCTTGTATGGAATTGAAATACTTGGTTTCTCCCTGCGGACTAACCCATTCCCTCCCGCGTAGGTTAATTCCTACTTTTACAGGTTGTCCAACCTGATAATTATTTAAGAGCTCGGTTTTATCTTGAACAAACTCGATCATTATATGTTGTGGGTACTGCTCCTCTGTAGTTACCACCATCTCTCTTTTTCTAAAACCATTATTTCCAAAAGTTTTAGTCTCCCCAATAAGTTTAATTTTTCCTTGTACTTCCATAAATCTTTATTTTGCTAATAGTATTTTCCAGGCTGTTTCGGGTTTTTCCTGTTTCAGGATTTCCTGAGCCTTTAAATGAATTTTATTTATATCTCTGCTTTTAATAAGCTTTGCAATTTCTGAATTTTCATTCAAATAATCCTGAATTTCTTCTTCCCTAGGTAAACGCTCCACATTCCCCAGTTTTCCAAGATCGTTTCCGGTAAGCACCTTACTATTCCTGATTTCAGCAGAAATTGAATCTACACCAATCCCTAAGGTAGAAAGCGGTTTGGGCACTTCAAACATCCCCATATTAGCACGAGTATACCAATTACCGCCCATACGCGCTACCTGGTCAATCTTATGTTGATCTATAAAGCCTTTTTCATCAAGGATTTCTTCCTTAATATGCATTTTAAGCACTTCACATATAATCAAATTACCGGCTCCACCTTCCTGGCCGAGTTCTACCACTTCTTTCACTTTGCATTCAAACTGCACAGGAGATTCAGCAACACGAAAAGGCTTAACAAGCTCCGATTTCAACATGCTAAGACCAGCTTTCTCAAACTCATTAACACCTTCGGCATATTCGGAGCTTGAAAGAGACATTTGTTGTACCATATCAAAATTCACGATATTAATTACAACTTCTTTATTAGCTTTGGCATTGTTATATGTATGCTTAACCGTATTATCTCTGCCACGTCTTGCAGGAGAGAAAATAAGGGTAGGCGGATTAGAACCAAAAACATTAAAAAAGCTAAAGGGCGACAAGTTAGGTCTACCTTGTGAATCCAGCGTGCTGGCAAAAGCAATAGGTCTTGGCCCCACAGCCCCCAATAGATACTGATGCAATTTACCTGTACTAAGCTCCCCGGGAGTTATACTTACCATTCTTTGATTTTTGACAAAGGTAACGAAACCCATAAGGAATGAAAAGAGCTACAGGGCAATAAAATATATTTAAAAACGCTTATCTTTAAAATATAAAACCTGTTAGACTGCATGAATTTTCCCAATGAGCGAAATTTTAACCGCTGGTTTATAGTAATATCCTGTTTGGTAGTGGTCGCTCTGGTTCTGTGGAACACCTCTATTTTTTTTCAAAGTCTTAAAGAAGATGAACGTGCCAAGATGAATATCTGGGCAAAGGCTCAGCAGGAACTTGACAATGCCACGGCCGACTCAGAGATTGATCTAATCCTGGAAATTCTTAACAATAACACCAGTATTCCTATTATTCATACTTACGCGAACGGGCAGGTCGCTTATACCACAAATATAGATCCTTCAATTACCCAGAACGAAAAGAGATTAAAAAAATACCTCAACCGTATTAAGGATGAAAATGAACCAATTGTTATCAATCTTGGAGAAGGGCAGGAACAATATATTTTCTACGGAAATTCCCCGGCTTTGAATAAGCTAAAATATTATCCTATTGGGCTCACCCTTATCGGGTTTCTGTTTGTGGGGGTAGTTTATTTCTTCTACACTACCACAAAATCAAGTGAACAGAATAAACTCTGGGCCGGAATGGCGAAAGAAACAGCACATCAAATAGGCACCCCGCTTTCCTCATTGATAGGATGGACAGAGATCCTGAAGGATGAAAAAGTTAAGCCTTCTTATATCGAAGAAATGGAAAAGGATATAGACCGCCTGAAAACCATCACAGAGCGTTTTTCCAAGATCGGTTCGGCTCCCTTACTAACCAAAACAGATATAGTAGAGGAAACCCATAATACATTTGATTACCTAAAGACCCGAAGTTCAAACCTGATTGATTTTCAATTAATCGTCCCGGAAGAATCGATTTATGTACACCTCAACCATCAACTCTTTAGCTGGACCATAGAAAACCTCGTGAAAAATGCCATAGATGCTATGCGGGGCAAAGGCAGGCTAACTATAGAAATAAAACAAGACAATACCTGGGCTTATATTAATATTAAAGATACCGGAAAAGGAGTCGAAAAAAACAAGTTCAAACTCATCTTCGAACCCGGGCATACCACTAAAAAAAGAGGCTGGGGATTAGGCCTTTCACTCGCAAAAAGAATTATAGAAGAGTATCACCGTGGAAGAATTAAAGTAGCTCATAGTGAGATTAGCAAAGGTACTACCTTCAGAATCTCTCTAAGAAAAGTTTAATCTTCAATTGCCTAAACTATTCTAAGCCTCCTTTTAAACATTTAAAGATTTACGTGAATAGACTCCGCTAATTTCTTAAACTCTTCATCGCTCATTTTAACACTATTTGAAAAATCCATGTCTTTCATAGAATTTAACGGAATAAGGTGCACGTGTGCATGCGGTACTTCCAGGCCAACTACTGCCATTCCTACTCGCTTACAAGGAACAGTTTTCTCCAGAGCTATAGCTACCTTTCTGGAAAAACGCATTAACTCCTGATAAACCTCCTCCTCCAGGTCAAAAATCTTATTCACTTCTTTCTTAGGGATACAAAGTGTATGGCCTTTGGCATTGGGGTTGATGTCGAGAAAAGCAAGAAACTGACTGTCTTCTGCGATCTTATAAGATGGGACTTCTCCCTGGGCAATTTTACTGAAAAGTGTGGCCATGACTTTGTTTTTTGTTAGTTTACTTAAAGATAAAATCCTTTTCTATCTTCCTGAGTTAAGGAATTGGAAAAGGATTTTACTTATTTGTTAAATAACGGTTTATTCTCTCCAGATCTCGAGAACTTCAAATTCCATCTTTCCGCTTGGCACATCAATTTCTGCCTTTTCTCCCACCTTTTTACCTAACAAACCTTTTCCTATGGGGGAATCTACCGAAATTTTCCCCGATTTAAGATCGGCTTCGCTTTGGGCAACAAGTTTATATTTCATTTCTGAACCATTCCCCAGATTTTTAATCCGAACGAAGGAATGCACCAAAACCTTCGAAGTGTCGAGCTGAGATTCGTCTATAACGCGCGCATTAGCGACAATTTCTTCCATTTTGGAGATCTTCATCTCCAGCATTCCCTGAGCCTCCTTGGCCGCATCATATTCAGCGTTTTCACTAAGGTCTCCTTTATCACGGGCTTCAGCAATAGCTTCAGAAGCTTTTGGCCGCTCAATGTCTCGCAGCTGATTTAATTCATCTTTCAACTTTTTAAGGCCCTCTGCAGTATAATAAGATACTTTGCTCATAACTTCCACGTTTATATAAATAGAAAAAATCCCATAGCACGACGGGATTTGTTTAACAAATATAATAAATTTAAGCTTTGAAAGCAATTATATTCTTTTAGCCAGAAATGCCTGTTTTATGAAAAAAATACTTGTCGGTTTAATCATTT
>NZ_DATCSO010000083.1:0-18003 GCF_036568425.1 Salegentibacter sp.
TAGCTTTTTTTGGTATAGCTGACTGCCGTCATATTTGGCTGCGGACTTTCTCTATAATTTTACCACAAATTAGAAAAGGAAATCCATGGCCATTAATATAGTAATCTTAACCGATTATTCTGCACATGCTTATAATGCAGCCAAATATGCCCTGAATTTGCCCGGTGTCCCTTCAAATTTTTACATTCTACACGCCGGAGATTCAAATAAAGAGGGCCTTGATGTTTGCATCGAAAAGCTTCGTAAAGAAGCTACAGCTGACGGCCATAAATTTCATGCAATCCTGAAAAACGATAATTTGATTGATGCCACGCGAAAAGTTGTGGCCGAAAAGGATATTGATCTTATAGTTATGGGCGCGTCGGGCAGAAGCTCCGATCAAATCAAAGGTATTGGGACTAACACCTACAATGTGTTGAGAAAGGTGAAATGTCCTGTGCTTACCGTTACCGAAAACCAGGAATTCAAAGCCTGGGAAAACCTGTTCTTCCCAATTGATTATTCAGTAATGCTGCATGGCGATATGCTGGATGTATTTAAAAAGTTACCATTGTTGGCAGCTTCGGTTTTCAATGTGTGGGAGATTAATCGGAATAACCAAAACGGAAATCAACTGGGTGTAATTCGCCAGGAATTAAATACCAGGTTGAGCCCCAGAGCTGTAAATTTTAATGCGATCGATCAAAATTCCCAACTTGGCGGACAATTCTGGAAAGATGCTAAATCTTCTGCAAATCTTGTCGTGCTTATGGCGCGGAACCTGAAAATTTCAGACGAGTTGTTACTGCATCCTCCGGTAGATGGGGCTCAGGCCTCAAGGCCGCCAATATTAATCCTTCATGGATAAAAAAGTTTCATTCATTTTAGAATAAAACGAAATTAGCCCCAAAAGACCTGTTCCTTCTAGAACAGGTTTTTTATTTGCTCTAACTAGATTGATTTAATTTCTGGCCTGGAAGATTTTAAGGTATAAATGGGTAGACATTTTTCGGGCGTTATTTTTAGCACGATTGGCCAGTTCTCCTTCAAAAAGTTCGTCTATGGTTTCAAACCATAAGTTAAGCCAAACTCCAAAATGTTCAGGTGAGATCCTGTTGTTGTTTTCCCGGTCAACTTTTACATGTGTTTTCTGAGGATTTCCACGGTATAAGCCTTTAAAGAATAGGTTGCTTTCCCAAAAATCTGTAAGCTTCTCCAGGTGTTCTTCCCAATCTGTGATGGTTTCATTAAAAAAATATCCGATTTCAGGATTCTTCCGTACTTTAGAATAGAATTGGGAAATAAGAGTAAAGACATCTTCCCGATTTTGAATATCATCCCTCATTGCTTAAATAATGTTTATTAGTAGAAAAATACTGGAGACTGCTAAGCTAAGCATTAATGAATTAAGGATGATTTTCGGTTTAAATTGTGCCAGAATTATGGCATTAAAACCCATGCAAACGCTCACCACTACGAAGAATTTTAACATATCCAGAAATTCATGTCCCTGCATTAAGATAAGCATGGCAGCTACAGAGCCTAGGCAACTGGAAGCTATTATGCCTATTGCGGAATAGCCCATTGGCATTTCTTCGAAATCTGCAAGCAGGTTGTTGTAAAGCTTCATTTCAATGAATTTCAGTTTAGTGGGTAAATTTACCCTGCTTGCTTCCAGGTGCTTATGATTGAGATCATAAGCAAAAAATAGAAAGCCCGGAAAGTGAAGCTTCCCGGGCTTTTAGACTAAAAATCACAAATTTTTTATTTTTTGAACCTTAAAAAGGTTTCCTCCTCCAGGGATTCCCTGTGATCGGGATGTGCTATGGAGATTAAAGCTTTTGCGCGTTGTTTCAGGTTTTTTCCATAAAGATCTACTACGCCATATTCGGTGGCGATGTAATGTACGTGAGCCCGGGTAGTGGTAACACCGGCTCCTTCTTTAAGATATGGTACAATTTTGGAAATTCCTTTGGCGGTTACTGAAGGCATGGCGATAATGGGTTTTCCTCCTTCTGAAAGGGAGGCCCCACGAATAAAATCCATTTGCCCGCCAACCCCGGAATATTGATATTTTCCTATGGTATCTGCGCAAACCTGCCCGGAAAGATCTATCTCCAGAGCACTATTTATAGCTGTAACCTTTGGGTTTTGCCGTATTATGGCAGTGTCATTGGTGTACCCGGCTTCCTTAAAATGCACTATTGGGTTATCGTCAATAAAATCATATAGTTTTTGAGATCCCAGGGCAAAGCAGGTTACTATTTTTCCTGTTTTTATCTCTTTCATTTCACCGGTAATAACCCCCGATTCTACCAGTGGCAGAACCCCTTCTGAAAGCATTTCAGTGTGTATTCCCAGGCGCTTATGATTTTTAAGATTGTTCAATACTACATTTGGAATTCCGCCGATTCCCATTTGCAGGGTGGCTCCATCTTCAATTAGGCCTGCAACATGGCGTCCAATTTGAGTTTCAATTTCGGTGGGCGCTGGAATTTTCAACGCAAATATTGGATGATCTACCTCGCAGGCAGCATCGATATTGCTAATGTGAATATTTCCGTCGCCGTGACTTCTTGGTACCTGTGGATTGATTTGGGCAATTACTTTCTTTGCGGTTTGTATTGCAGGAAGAGTTATGTCTACAGAAACTCCAAGAGAACAATATCCGTGTCTATCTGGTGGAGAAACCTGGATAAAAGCTACGTCCAGCGGTAAAATATTCCTCCTGAATAGCAGATGCATTTCACTTAAGAAAATAGGGATGTAGGCGCCAATGGAAGAATTAACCGCTTCTCGCACATTTCCGGCTACGAAACAACTGTTGGTGACAAAAGAATCACTGAAAGGTTTTTGGGTGTATTTAGCATTGCCTTCGGTATGAATCTGTAAGATCTCAACCTCACTTATTTCTTTATGTCTTTCACTTAAAGCGTCTATTAAAGTGTTAGGAGTCATTGCAGCTCCCTGAAAGAATACGCGGTCGCCCGATTTTACTACAGAAACAGCTTCTGCCGGGGAGACGATTTTGAGGTTATTCATACTGTTATGCTTTTATATTGAGTTTAAAATTAATGCTTATTTCTTCTTCGATCACGATTAAACCAAACATTTTGCTAGGTGCTTCCAGGTCGAAATCCTTGATATTTAAGGCCAGATTTCCTTCAAAACAAAGTTGATTATCCCCGGTTATTTTTACCGGAAAACGGTAATTTTTATTCTTCCCGGCAATTTCAAAATTTAAAGTGACATGGGCATTCTCCTGATCGTTCATTTCTATTTCTTTGATCCTTAAGAGAATTTCCGGGTGCTTCTCGGTCTTTAGCAGTTCCCTGAAATCTTTATTTATTCTTCTGTTTCCACAGTCAAAATTAGTGTTTTCTAAAGGAAGAATACTGTTTCTGAAGTCAAGAATATCTCCTTTAGAAGAGTAATGAACCGTGATGTTCTGTTTATCAAAACATAGGGTGTTGAAATCACATTCAAACTGACTAATATTGGTATTCCCGGAAATACTTAAACTGCTTTCTGGCAGGATTTCTATTTCACGGGTTTCCACATTAGCTTGTGCGAAACCTGCCACACTTAATGTTAGTAGACTTAAAAAAAGTAGGTAGGTTTTCATTTGTTTTCTTTTTGAGCGATTAAAAAAAAATAATTCTATTTAAATACTGCGAAATCCTTGCCAAAATGATATAAAAAACCCCGGGATATCCTGTTTTTAGAATAAACCGGGGGTTTTAGGCTAATCTCAATTTAGAAACTGATAACTGCTTCAAGGTTGAATCCGTTGAATTGTGCATCATCGTAAACTGTTCCGGCAGGATAGTCGTTATACTGCTGGTTTACGTATTCAACTTTTGCCATAACGTTTTTGGTTAGGAACCATCCACCACCTACGTTGAAACGGTTAACAGAAACATCATCATTGCTTGCAGTATTGTAGCGAGTACCTACGTAGAAGTCTTCATCCTGACCAAAGCGGTAGATAAGCTCACCTGCAAATTGATTCCAATCATCATTTTCAGTTGATGCATTTTCATAGATTCCAAAGAACTCAAGCCCACCGAACTTCACGAAAGGGTTGATCATGAAAGAAGTAAGTTCTTCTCCTTGGGCAGGGTTAATTCTTCCACCTCTATAATTACCCTCTATTACATTGTAGTATCTTGATCCTGCACGGTCACCGCTGTAAAGGTATTGTGTAGCTCCCCTTGAACCTATAGGTCTGAATCCTGAGTGAAATACAGATCCTGTTAATCTAAATCTGAAATCTTCACTTATTTGCTTGTCATAACCAAATTTGGCAAGGTAAGAAGGATCTCTATCGCTTTTTATGGAGCTTTGGTTAATTGTACTGTTAGTAAAACCTGCCATTGCTAACCAAGGTCCGTTCATATAGTAAACTTCTGCACCAACTTCAGTAGTAAAGCTATCCATAAGGTAGTTACCAACGAATGGGTTGTAAAGAGCCATCGCGTTGTCAGATCTTCTGAAGTGAGCGTCACCATAGTTGTTCTCCATGTGCCCGATCTTAATTCTCCAGTTGTCCATCACACCGGCCAGGTCTTCGCTGATCCACTCAAGACCGTCGATTTGAATATATCCACCTTTTACCCATGCTTCTGCGTGGTGTTGAGAAGAAAGATAAGTTCTCAAGTGCATTCTCATACCCGGAGCTAAAAGAACATCAAGATCAAGGTTGGCGGTAGCAAGGTTGAAATTAGTTCCAAGTTCAGTAAGATCGTCCTCCTCCCCTGAAGAATTTTCCTGACGTAGTCCTTGTAATTGTATTGTGGAAGCTCCACCAACTCTTACCTGTACCCCGTCAAAATAAGTCTCAGTGTCTTTAGGGGCTTCAAAATCGTTGATACCGCGTTGGTCTGGGTCTCTGAAGTTAGGAAGATCTCTGTCCCATATACTTTTGTTTTGTTCTTCTACCTCTACTTCTTGAGCCTGAGCCTGAAAGCCCATCGCCATTAAAAGCGCGATTCCTGAATACTTAATTAAGTTTTTCATTGTTTAAATTGTTTAATTGGATTGATTATTTAGAAAAATTTGTAGTGAATTTAATAGTTACTTCCTCCCCGGTGGTAATAGTTCCGAACATAGCAGTAGGAGGATCTACTTTGTAGTCGGTCATATTTAGAGTTTTTTCTCCTGTAATCTTAACGCTGCTCCCATTAATAACTTTCATTGTGAAATCTAGTGGGATTTGCTTAGAGGTCCCAGCGATCTTTAATGTTCCAATCCCTTTTACTTTATAAAGATTGTTTCCGGTGTCCTGGAAGTCTTTTACCTCTTCCAGCTTAAACTCTATGTTTTTATGCTTTTTAGTGTTTAAAGCTTTATAGGTATTTTTATCCATACCACCTTTTCCGCTTTTTAAACCTTCAGCCGGGATGGTTACTTCTAAACTTTGAAGACCTATAATTTTTCCTTCTTCAGATTCTAAAACAGCACTCCCTGATTTTTCTTCAGCATTTAATTCCCAGTCGTGAATGTTAGACGTTCCTTCAACTTTAATATCGGAAGAGGATTGTAGTTTAACATTTTGACTTTGGACCGCACCTGCTACAAATAAAAATAGTACCAGTGCGATTGATAATGAACTTCTCATGACATTAGGTTTTTAAGTTTGATACAAAGTTGCGGTAGAAATCCTACCGAATTTATGACGGCAGTCAGATTTTATTCGATTTGAATGCCAATTTTGGCGAAAATAGGAATTTTTTGAGGGCATACAAAACCACTAAAGGGCAGAAATCTTGATAAGATTGCGGTCTAAAACATTAATATTCAGTAATTTACAGCGATTTTTTTAATCAAAAAGTGTGTAACAAAGGTATCATTACATTTAAATTATAATTTGTATACCTGGAAATGAGGGATTCAGAGCCTCTTTCTTAATAATAAAGTTTATCTGTCTTTAAATTCAGGAAGCGGGAAGTGGCAAAAAAAGTGCTTAACCAGATAATAAGAATCCCGGTTAAGAAAACCCCGATTAATAATGCGGCAAGTATTTTAATACCTCTGTCAAATCGAGCTCAGGGAAACTGTTATCAAGATAGTAGAGAAAGGCGGCCATTCCTATTAAGGCCAGAAAAGCTTCAATAATCCCTAATTTTACGCTTTGCCTTATAAAAGGACGTCTTATAAAACCTTTGGTAGCACCCACTATTTGCATGGTTTTTATGATAAGTCGCTTATAAAGCGAGAGTCTATTGGAGCTGAATTTTAATAATAAAGCTCGTCTGTCTTTAAATTCAGGAAGCGGGAGGTAGCAAAGAAAGTGCTAAGCCAGGTAATAAGAATCCCGGTCAAGAAAACCCCGATAAATAATGCAGCAAGTATTTTAATATCTCCTGTCAAATCGAGCTCAGGGAAACTGTTATCAAGATAGTAGAGAAAGGCGGCCATTCCTATTAAGGCCAGAATAGCTCCAATAATCCCTAACTTTACGCTTTGCCATATAAAAGGACGTCTTATAAAACCTTTGGTAGCACCCACCATTTGCATGGTTTTTATGATAAATCTTTTGGAATAAACCGAGAGTCTAATAGAACTGTTAATAAGCAATACGGCTATAAAAGTGAAAATCCCGCTGGCGACAAGTATCCAGAAACTAATTTTCTTTACGTTATCGTTTAATAAAGAGATAAGTGGTTTGTCATAGGTTACTTCGTCTACAAAGCTTTTTTCAGTGAGTTCTGCAGCTATCTCATCTACTTGTTCTGCGGAAACATAATCGGCGTTCATATATACATCTATAGAATTCTGCAAGGGATTATAACCCAGAAATTCCATAAAATCTTCACCAATTTCCTTGCTGTGGGCCTCAGCGGCTTCTTCTTTGGAAACAAATGTGGTTGATTTGGTGTAATCTGCCATGGCAAGGCTCTTTTTGAGCTCCTCCATTTCGACCTCCTTAGCCGAATCTTTGAAATAAACAGTAAGCGCGATCTGTTCTTTAAAGTGATCGGCAACTTTTTTGGTGTTCAGGACCAGTAAACCTAAAATTCCTAATAAAAAAAGTACCAAAGCGATACTTATAACAACTGAAAAATAAGAAGAAATCAACCTGCGTTTCTGGTACTTTTCAAAAGATGTGCTCATAAGACGACCTGGGTATTTTTTGTAAAAATAAAAAAGTTAAGCGTTCAATTTCTTTAAAACGTTTAAAGTTTGGAAAAATTAGCTGGGAATAAAATTATTCACCCGGAAACCAGGAAACTTTAGGTCGATTCATCTGTTAATTTTACTTTTATAAAGAAAAGACTCTAATATGAAAATTTTAATCTTCGGAATTGGGGGAGTGGGAGGCTACTTTGGGGGGAAACTCGCCAATGCCGGTTTTGATGTCACCATGATCGCCCGTGGGAAACACCTGGAAGCAATTAAGGAAAACGGACTCGAGGTTGAAAGTATCAATGGTAACTTTACGGTGCGCCCCAAACTCGCTACCGATAAATTAGCTGAAGTTTCAATTCCAGATTTGGTGCTTCTGGGGGTTAAATCCTGGCAAATCCAGGAGGTAGCAAATAAGTTAAAGCCCATAATTTCTGCTGAAACGATGGTTTTACCTCTACAAAATGGAGCCAATAATGTAGAAAAACTGCTGGAGATTCTTCCTGCGAAAAATGTACTGGCTGGACTTTGTCATATTGTTAGTTTTGTAGAAAAGCCTGGAAAAATAAAGCATGCTTCTTTTGATCCACGTATCACTTTTGGAGAAATTGACAATTCAAATTCAGACAGAATTCAGCAATTAAAATCGGTGTTTGACAAAGCTGAAATCACCAATTTTAATCCTGAAAATATCCAGCTGGAAATATGGAAAAAGTTTTTATTTATCACCACTATCAGTGGTCTCGGCGGATTAACACGTGTTTCTATAGATAAAATAAGGGAAAGCGAATATTTATATGAACTTATACAAAAAACTGCGCAGGAAATAAAAGCCGTAGCTAATGCGAAGGGAATTTTATTAGCGGAGGAACATTTGGAAAAAGCCTTTGAAATTATCAAAAATCAACCTGCAGGAACTACCGCATCTACGCAACGCGATATAATGGCCGGACGTCCTTCAGAACTGGAAAATTTCAACGGATATGTCGTAAAAGAAGCCAAAAAGTTAAATATTTCAACACCCGTAAATAAAATGATCTACGAGTGTTTGCTGCCTATGGAAAAGGAGGCGAGAAATAATTAATTATTCCCGTTTTCTCCGCTAAGTTCTATCATTGAAAAGTTTTCATCTATAATCATCGTGAGACAACCGTTGATATGTAAGTGCTCTAAAGACTTAGTTTCGTTATCTAATTGAATGGTTTTAATTTCAAACGGTAAGCCGTGAATTTGGAGTTTGAATTTTTTACTATCTCCGTCATACGACCCTTCTTTATGCTGCTGGATAATTAATTGGTTTTCTCTGCCGGTAAGTTTAAAACTTCTCAGACAAAAACGTCCTTTGGTATAATCGTAACCATCCTGGGCGTCTTCAAAAAACTGTGAATCCTCTTTCCCCTCTTTATAATAAATATCCAGAATAACTTCCTCTATCTTCTTTTCTCCTACAAATTGCTGCACCGGGTATTTTGGGATAATAGCACCTTCTTTAATAAAAACCGGCATGCTATCAATTTCGGCATCTACCCACATTTCTTTCCCGCCGGTCACCAATTCATCGGTCCAGTAATTATACCACTTTCCGTGAGGCACATACATACGCCTTCCTCTGGCATTAGGCTCTAAAACCGGGCAGGCGAGAATACTATCGCCAAAAATAAATTCGTCTATTCTGTAATGCGTGCTTACATCTTCCTGGTCAAACATTACCAGGGATTTGATTAGTGGCACGCCTCTTTCGGTATAATCCCAGAATGCTGTGTATAGGTATGGTAATAGCTGGTAGCGTAATTCAATGAATTTACGCACGATATCTGTAATATCTTCATCAAAAGTCCAGGGTTCCTGATCGCCATGATCCCCGGAAGAATGCACCCTAAAGAAAGGATGAAAAGTGGCTAACTGGATCCACCTTGCATAGAGTTCGCCGTGGGGTTGTTCTGCAAATCCACCAATATCACTACCGGCGAAAGAAAAGCCAGACATTGCCAGGCGCTGCACCTGCACGTTAGCAATCCAAAGATGCTCCCAATTTGCAACATTGTCTCCGGTCCAGGTAGAGGTGTAACGCTGGGTTCCTGAATATGCTGCTCTGGTAATTACAAAAGGCCTCTTTGGATGGGAGAATTTTTTTACACCATGGTAGGTTGCCCTTGCCATTTGCATCCCATAAATATTGTGAGCCTTTCTATGACTGCAAGGATTCCCGTCATAATCATGTCTTACATCGTGAGGGAAAGTCTTATTCGGAACTTCCATCACTGCGGGTTCGTTCATATCATTCCAGATACCTTTCACCCCAATATCTTCAATTAATTCTTTGAATAAACCAGACCACCATTCTCTTACTTGGGGATTAGTGAAATCGGGGAAATAACATTCGCCGGGCCAAACTTTTCCCTTTATATAGGGGCCATCTGCACGTTTACAGAAATAATCCTTTTCCAGACCTTCTTTATAGACCCAGTAATTTTTATCAATTTTGATCCCCGGATCAATAATAGCAACGGTCTTAAAGCCATCATCTTCAAGTTCCTTTACCATTCGTTTTGGATCTGGGAAATATTCTTTGTTCCAGGTGAAACATC
This sequence comes from Salegentibacter sp., assembly GCF_036568425.1. GTDB lineage: Bacteria > Bacteroidota > Bacteroidia > Flavobacteriales > Flavobacteriaceae > Salegentibacter. The sequence continues at coordinate 9,696 of NZ_DATCSO010000083.1, forward strand.
TGAAACCTTCCATATAATCAATATCCAAATAAATTGCATCACAAGGAATTTGCAATTCCCTAAACTTAGAAGTTATTGCTTTAACCTTACTTTCAGGATAATAACTCCATTTACACTGGTGAAATCCTAAAGCCCAAAGTGGTGGTAGATCTGGTTTTCCGGTAAGATCGGTGTAGTATTCCACGACATCGGTCATTTTAGGGCCGTAGATAAAATAATAGTTCATCTCGCCACCCTGTGCCCAAAAACTGGTTACAAAACGCCGTTCCTGAGCAAAATCGAAATACGATCTAAAGGTGTTGTCGAAGAAAATTCCATAAGCCTTTTTGTTATGAAGACCGGTGTAGAAAGGAATGGTTTTATAAATAGGATCGGTGTCTTTTCCGTAGGCGTAAGAATCGGTTACCCAGTTTTCAAAGCGTTTGCCTTTAAGGTTTAAATGTCCCGGCTTATCGCCCAGGCCAAAATAGCTCTCCCCATCGTGTGAAACCTTGCTCATTTTTACGATGTCGCCACCAAACTCATAACTGTCTTCCCAATGAAAACCAAGTTCATCCTCGTTGATCAATGTTCCGTCTTCACGATCATAAATCTTTATTTTTAAACCCTTTTTGGAGACTTCACAGATAATCTTAGTAGTGGTGATCCTGTAGCAATCTGCTCTTTCTTCAATATCGAGTTTGTTGTAACCAATGCTCGCGTGCTTAGTGATCGCATATGAAAAATCTTTGGCAAACCTACCGGTAGTAGAATATCTAAAACGCAGCAGGCCATCGCGGAGTATCGTAATTTGCAATGCCACATCGTTTTCTGTAGCAAAATAAAGCCTGTCAACATCTTTTCTAAATGAAATTATCCTGGAAGGAAATGCATTTCCTTTTTGTTCTAATTCGGTATTTGTGATCATAATTTATAAAATTACTGGGCGGTAAAAGAACTGAATAGTTCTCATATATAAGTTGTGGTTCACAAAATATTTATAAGCATTTATTAACTATAACCATATTAGACTTTCAAGCCTATTTATAACCGCTATCATTCTATTGGTTTTTACAGGTTTGAATACTTGAAAGCCAGCATCGCCAAAGGCGGAATATCTATTATTGCTGAATATTTCCTGGAATGCCAGGTCTTTGCAATGGTAGTTTTAGCAGTGTTCCTATAATCTCCTGTTCCGGAAAATTTCTTGTTGTCGCTGTTAAAAACCTCTTTGATTTCTCCCGATTCTGGTAGTCCAATTCGGTAATTTTCTCTAGGAATAGGGGTTAGGTTACATACAATGATTAAATTATCCTTTGGCTGATTTCCTTTTCTGATAAATGTTATTACCGAATTCTCGGCATCGCTGTAATCGATCCATTCAAAACCTTCGGGCACAAATTGTTTTTCATACAATGCCGGTTCTGATTTGTAGAACTTATTTAAAGCCTTTATCAATTCCTGAACTCCTTTATGGGATTCATATTCCAATAGATGCCAGTCCAAACTTTTTTCAAAATCCCACTCTTCCCTTTGTCCAAATTCACAACCCTGAAAAAGCAATTTGGTCCCGGGGTGCATAAACATATAAGCATATAGTAAACGAAGATTGGCAAAGCGTTGCCACTCGTCTCCGGGCATTCTACCTAAAATAGAATGTTTACCGTATACCACTTCATCATGGGATAGCGGCAGCATAAAATTTTCGGTAAAAGCATAGGTAAGTGAAAAAGTGATGTTATTTTGATGATGTTTTCGGTAAATAGGCTCTTTGGCGAAATACTGAAGCGTATCGTGCATCCAGCCCATCATCCATTTCATCCCAAAACCTAGTCCGCCTAAAAACACGGGTTTTGAAACTCCGCTGTAAGCCGTAGATTCCTCTGCAATGGTTTGTACATCGGGAAAAGAAGCGTATACCTCTTTGTTGAGTTCTTCCAAAAATGAAATCGCCTCCAGGTTTTTATTTCCCCCGAACTCGTTTGGTTCCCATTCGCCTGCTTCCCGGGAATAATCCAGGTAGAGAATAGAAGCTACGGCATCCACCCGTATTCCGTCAATATGAAACTGTTCTAACCAATATAAGGCATTGCTGATCAAAAATGCTCTTACCTCGTTTCGGCTGTAATTGAAGATCAAACTTTTCCAATCGGGATGATAACCTCTTTTTGGATCGGGATGTTCATAGAGATGGGTTCCATCAAAATAACCAAGCCCATGAGGGTCTTCCGGGAAATGTGAGGGTACCCAGTCTAAGATGATTCCAATATCATTTTCGTGAAGTTTGTCTACCAGAAATTTAAAATCATCAGGATAACCAAATCGCGAGCTTGGTGCGAAATATCCGGTAATTTGATAGCCCCAACTCGGGTCGTAGGGATATTCCATAATAGGCATAAGCTCAACGTGAGTAAAGCCCATTTCTTTCACATAGGAAACCAGGTCTGTAGCTAATTCCCGGTAAGATAGCGACCTGTTTTCTTCGGTTTTCTTCTTCCAGGAAGATAAATGCACTTCGTAAACGGAGTAAGGAGCATTTAATGAATTATGTTTCTTCCGATCTTTTAGCCAGGATTTATCTTTCCATTTATAATCATCTTTCCAAACTACTGAAGCCGTATTTGGCGGATGTTCGCTGCGCCGGGCATAAGGATCGGCTTTTTCGGTGATAATCCCGTTATGATGACTGTGAATTTTATACTTATATAAATTCCCTTTCTCAACATTTGGGATAAAACCTTCCCATATCCCGCTGTCGTCCCAACGCACGTTTAGTTGGTGCTCGCCGTCGTTCCAGGAATTAAAATCACCAATTACTGAAACCTGCTTAGCACCCGGAGCCCAAACTGAAAAATAGGTTCCTTTAACCTTGTTTAAAGTGAGTGGATGGGAGCCAAACTTCTCATAAAGCCTAAAATGTTTTCCCGCTTTAAACAGGTTAATATCAAACTCCGAAAATAAACTGTGCGTTATTACTTCTGCCATATTATCCTATTGTTGTTCCGGGCGGGAGAACCGCCTCTTTTTTAAGCACTACAATGCCATCTTTTATTACATACTCATCGGTTTCTGCATCTTCCAGATGGCTGCCGCCATTAATTCTGGTGTTATCCCCTATTCTGCAATTTTTATCGATAATGGCATTTTTGATATTACAATTCTCACCAATCCCGGTCAGGATTTCTATGTTTTTTTGTTCAATTTCCTCTAAAGACTCATAAAAATCTGTTCCCATCATATAACTGTTCTTTATAACTGAGCCCTTCCCAATTCTAGACCTTACCCCAATTACCGAAGATTCAATCCTATCGGCGTGAATAATGCAACCTTCCGCAATTACGGCTTTTTTGAGTTTGGTGTTGGTATATTTTGAAGTGGGAAGAATCCTTGCGTGGGTGTATACCCTGTTTGCCATGTCGTATAGATTGAACTTTGGGATGTCTTCTGTAAGGCCAATATTTGCTTCAAAGAACGATTCTATATTTCCAATATCGGTCCAGTAACCTTCAAACTGGTAACCGCAAACTTTTTTGTTACCTATTGCCTGAGGAATGATTTCTTTCCCAAAGTCTACGGTGTTGGGATCGTCCATGAGTTTAAATAACAGCTCACGATTAAAAACATAAATACCCATAGAGCCCAGGTAATTTCTGCCTTCGGCTTCCATTTCGGGACCGGTAGGCGAGGTCCAGTCTGGTAGAAGTTCAGATTTTGGTTTTTCTATAAATGAAGTAATGTTATTATCCTTATCGGTTTTCATAATTCCAAAGCTGGGTGCCTCCTTCGCATTTACAGGTACGGTACCAATGGTAATATCGGCACCGGTATCGATATGTTGCTGAATCATTTTATTGTAATCCATATGATATAATTGATCCCCGGAAAGGATAAGGAAATAATCGAATTTGTATTTTTTAAAATGGTGCATTCCCTGCCTTACCGCATCTGCAGTTCCCTGATACCAGGTCTTGTTATGTGGAGTCTGTTCTGCGGCTAAAACATCTACAAAAGCCGAACTAAAAAAGCTGAAATGATAAGTGTTTTTAATATGTTGATTCAATGAAGCGGAATTAAATTGCGTTAATACGAACATTCTTTTGAGGTTTGAATTAATACAGTTGGAGATTGGGATATCTACCAGTCTGTATTTTCCGGCGATAGGAACTGCCGGTTTAGACCTGCTTTCTGTTAAAGGATGGAGCCTGGTGCCTTGACCGCCCCCGAGAATAACTGATAATACTTTGTCGTTTAACATAATTAGACGCTTTTTAGTGAGTTATACAAATCGATATACTGTTGGGCCGAAACATTCCAGGAATGATCAATGCCCATAATATGTTTTCTGGTTCTTTTAAATTCAGATTGATCCTTGAAAAATTTTACAGCCCTGCTTATGGTGTGGGTGATTTCCTTTACTGAAGCATCCTCATGGCAAAAGCCGAATCCTCCATCCTGAACATCTATTACGGTGTCCTTTAATCCGCCTATACTTCTAACCACGGGAATGGTTCCGTAGCGCAGGGAATACAATTGGTTAAGACCGCAGGGTTCTACACGGGATGGCATTAAAAGAAAGTCGGCACCTGCGTAAATGAGGTGCGAAAGTTTTTCATCGTAACCAATAAAGGTATTGTAGTTGCTTTTATGTTTCTTCTTTAAAGCCTCTAATTTCCCTTCAACTTCCTTATTGCCTGAACCTAAGATCAGGATGCTGCAATCTTTATTAGCGAGGGCCAGGTCCAAAGCTTCCGGCAGAAGATCGGCTCCTTTTTCGTAAACCAATCTTCCTATGAATGCGAAAAGGGGTTTGGTGGTTTTAAAACCGAATTCTTTGCAGAGCCATTTTTTGTTAGCCGTTTTTCCAGTTTGAATATTCTTTGCTGAATAATTTTTTATGATGAATTCATCGGTTTCCGGATCCCATACTGCTGAATCTATTCCATTTAGAATTCCAGTGCATTTTTGTTTTTCATGGCTTAGTAAAGTTTCCAGACCGTTTGCAGCTTGCTGTAATTCCTGCATATAACTCGGGGAAACAGTGGTAACACTCCAGGCACATTTAATTCCGGCAGCTAAGGGATTTATCACGCCATCCCAATCGAGCAAACCAATATGGTTAATGTCAAAAGCCGGGAGATAATGCACTTTATCATGCGAAAACCATCCCTGGTATTGCGCGTTATGGATAGTCAGGACAACCGGAATATGGTTAAGTGATTTATACTTAAAACACTCCTGCGCCATAAACGGGATTAAGCCGGTGTGGTGATCGTGACAATGAATTATAGATGGTTTTCCTTCTAAAGTGAGTAACCAATCCATGGTGGCGATCTGAAATGCCGTAAAGCGAGCAGTATCATCTTCAGAATACACAAAATCTTTAAATAGAAGCTCCGGGATATCTACAAAGAAGACTTCTTTATCTAAGACCTCTTTTTTTAATTTGAGGATTTTATAAGGATAAGTGTCTTCTCCTAAAACCAATTCAGCTTCGTAAACACTTTTAAATTTGTGAGCAGCCGTGAATTTGTTGTCATATAAGGGCATCACCACTCTGGCGCTGGCTCCCACCTTTTGTTGATATTTTGGCAAAGAGCCTACAACATCGCCCAGGCCTCCAACCTTTGCGATTGGGTAACATTCAGCACTTACGTGAATCACGTTCATATTAAAATCTTTGAAAGATTATCGAGTTAGTCAGGTTTTTTTTGATGACTAAAAGGTTGTTGTTTTGTAAAAATTCAAAATAATAAACCTTGTTATCAGCATTTCCCTATAAATCTACTGAATTAATAGGATAAGCTACATTAAGGAAGTCTTAAATCTCTTTTGATTTCTATAGATATAGAAACTGAATTAGAAAGAATAAGCCTGCCTCTACAAATCTTTAAATAACTTATTGGGATGTTGCCGGGTATAGAACAATGTGACTCTCTTAATTTCAGAGGAGTTAAACCGGTAAAATATGATAATTTGTTTTGTGATAACAGCACGGTGTAACCCAGGTTTCCCAGTGGATCCAGGAAATATTTCCGGATAGTTTTTTATGATCTCAGGATTATGGTCTAATTTTTTAATAATTTCCTTTTTTATTTTTTCAGACCAGTTTTCACTTAAATATCTAACAGCTAATTAAGCTTCTTCTCAGCAGTTTTGGTGATAACTACCTTTCGGGACATTATATGTGGTTTTTAATGAATTTTTCATAAGAAGTTGTCTTTTCCCGGGCTATTTCGTTATCAGCCGCTTCGATCTCAGCTTTTTCTTCTGGAGAAAGCTTATCCCAGAAATCTGTTGGTTCTTTTTCGCCCAAAATCTTACGAATGGAATTAATAATTTCAGGATCATTAGTCTCCATTAGTAGTTGAGCAAGGCTTATTTTTTCTTCCTGGATATTCATTTAAGCATTTTTTAGAAGTTAATTAAGATAAAAAATTCGTGCTATTTAATTTGGAAACGAATATTTTAAAAGGAATTATCCGGCAGAAACTTATCTCTTAATCCCTTCTTCCTAAATTCCCATAAGTGGTTTAAAATTGTAAATTTGCAGGCATTAATGTGGAGTCGCTTTGCGTTTAACCTGCAGGTAAGAAAAAATTACAATGAGTTACAACTTTAACGAAATTGAAGCCAAATGGCAAAAATACTGGGCCGAAAATCAAACTTTTCGCGCCAGCAATTCATCAGATAAACCTAAATATTACGTGCTGGATATGTTCCCATACCCTTCGGGCGCCGGACTTCACGTAGGGCATCCTCTTGGGTATATCGCCAGTGATATTTATGCGCGTTATAAACGTCACTCGGGATTTAATGTGTTGCATCCGCAGGGATACGATAGTTTTGGATTGCCTGCCGAACAATATGCGATTCAAACCGGGCAGCATCCGGCGCTTACTACCGCAAAGAATATTAAGAGATACCGGGAGCAACTGGATAAAATTGGTTTTTCATTCGATTGGAGCAGGGAAGTACGCACCAGCGATCCAGAATATTATAAATGGACCCAGTGGATCTTTATCCAACTTTTTGAGAGCTGGTATGATATGGAAGCTGAAAAGTCCAGGGCAATTTCTGAATTAGAGGAAATTTTTGCCTCGGAAGGAAATTCCCGGATAACAGCCGCTTGTGATGATGATATTGAAGATTTTTCAGCAGAGGACTGGAATAATTTTTCTTCTGAAGAAAAACAAAGAGTATTACTTAAATACAGACTCACTTATCTCGCTGAAACCGAAGTAAACTGGTGCCCGCAACTGGGAACCGTTTTAGCTAACGACGAGATTGTGAACGGCGTTTCTGAACGCGGTGGCTATCCCGTAGTTCGCAAAAAAATGACCCAATGGAGTATGCGGATTTCTGCATTTTCAGAGCGTTTGTTGCAAGGTCTGGATCAACTGGACTGGACCGAGAGTTTAAAGGAAAGTCAGCGTAACTGGATTGGGAAATCGGTTGGGGCAATGGTGCATTTCAATTTATATGGTGAGACCCTTAAACAAGTTAAGGATGACGGTAGCCTCTCTGAACATCAAAAAAGAATCTCTGTTTTTACGACCCGACCTGATACTATCTTCGGTGTAAGTTTTATGACTCTGGCACCAGAGCACGATTTGGTTAAAAAGATTACTACGCCGCAACAAAAAGAAGAAGTTGAAGCTTATGTCGCTGCCAGTGCAAAACGAAGCGAGCGGGAGCGTATGGCAGATGTGAAAAGCATAACCGGGGTTTTTACCGGGGCTTATGCCGAACATCCTTTCACTAAAGAACCTATCCCAATCTGGATTGGCGATTACGTGCTTGCCGGTTACGGTACCGGAGCTGTGATGGCAGTGCCTTGTGGCGACCAGCGGGATTACGATTTCGCCAGGCATTTTGAAATTCCTATTCCTAATATTTTTAAAAACGTAGATATTTCCCAGGAAGCCTTTTCAGGAAAAGAAGGAACGGTGATCGCAAATTCAGATTTCCTTAGCGGACTAGAATATAAGGAGGCGCTTCAAAAAGTGATTTTAGAATTGGAAAAAACCGGCCACGGGTATGGAAAAACCAATTATAGATTACGCGATGCGGTATTTAGCCGTCAGCGTTACTGGGGAGAACCCTTCCCGGTTTATTATGTGAACGGAATGCCGCAAATGATAGATGCTGCACACTTGCCATTGCGTCTTCCGGAAGTTGAAAAATACCTGCCTACCGAAACCGGGGAACCGCCATTAGGAAATGCGACTACCTGGGCCTGGGATACCAAATCCAATGAGGTAGTGAGTAACGAGAAAATTGACGATGAAACGGTATTTCCACTAGAACTGAATACCATGCCCGGTTGGGC
>NZ_DATCSO010000084.1:0-3346 GCF_036568425.1 Salegentibacter sp.
CTGAAATTCAATAAATTGAAACTTTGCGGGCTTGGGAAAAAAGTGTAATTTTGCACTCCAATTTTTATAACAAGTCAAGATGAATATTACCAGAGAGAATATTGATGAGCTTAATGCGGTAGTAAAAGTTGATATCGCAAAAGAAGACTATGCCCCAAAGGTAGAGAAGATATTAAAAGATTACCGTAAAAACGCCAACATACCCGGATTTAGAAAAGGCCACGTGCCAATGGGAATGGTGAAGAAACAATACGGCCAGGCAGTTTTGGTAGATGAGGTTAATAAACTTCTCCAGGACTCCCTAAATAAATACCTTACCGAAGAAAAACTTGATGTTTTAGGAAATCCTATCCCAAGAGAACAGGAAGACTTCGATTGGAATAAAGAGGAATACAGCTTTGAATTTGAACTTGGTCTTGCCCCGGAATTTGAGGTGAATCTTGATCTTGAGAAGCCGGTTACCAAATATAATATTGTTGCTGATGAAAAGATGGTTAACACCCAGCTCGAATCCATGCAAAAGCAATATGGAAAATTGATTTCAAAAGATGTAGTGGATGATGAGAAGGATATCGTTGCCGGAACTTTTAAAAATGAAGAAGAAGAAATCGATAAGGAAGCTTCGGTAGAACTGGAAAAAATCAATGGGAAGAGGAATCTTGATAAATTTATGGGCTCAAAGGTTGGTGATACCATAAAGTTAAAGACCAAGAATCTTTTCAAGGATGATCATCAGTTAGTAGACCTTCTTGGAATCGAACATGATAAAGTTCACGATCTTGATATTGAAGTTGAATTCACTGTTACTGAGGTAAACAAAAGAGAACTGGCCGATCTTGACCAGGAACTTTTTGATAAACTCTTCGGAAAAGATCAGGTGAAGTCAGTCACCGAACTTAAAGACAAGATCAAAGAAGATGCCGCTAAACAATTTAAGCAGCAAAGTGATCAGCAATTGATGAATGATGTGACCGAAACTTTGATCGAAAACACTCAATTTGAACTACCGAAGGAATTTCTTCAAAAATGGATCCGTACAGTAGGTGAAAAGCCACTTACAGAAGAGGAAGCCGTAGAAGAATACGAAAAAAGTGAAAAAGGTTTACGTTACCAGTTAATTGAGGGGAAAATCATAAATGATAATAAGCTTGAGGTTAACTTTGAAGATCTGAAGGCCTTTTCTCACGAAAAGATCAAGGAGCAAATGGCTCAATTTGGCCAGATGAATCCTTCAGAAAAAGAACTTGATGATATCGCTTCAAGAATTCTTTCAAATCAGGATGAAGTTAAGCGTTTGTCTGAGCAACTGATGAATGAGAAACTTCTTGATTTTTACAAGGAGAATATGAAATTTGAAGAAAAAGAAGTGACTTATGATGAATTCGTGAAAGAGATTTATCAATAAGAAATTTCAGAATTTTATACCTATCTTTAAGGCGTTAAACCGTTTGGAATAACGCCTTTTTGGGTTTAGAAGACCCTTCTTTTAACACGAGAAAAAAGTATTTTAATGGACTACGGAAAAGAATTTGAAAAATACGCCACGAAACACCACGGCATAAACAGTAATTATTACGGGAAGATCGTTAGCAGCATGAATCCTTTGGGGATGACCCCAAATATTATTGAAGAACGCCAAATGAATGCTGTTGCTATGGACGTTTTTTCCCGCCTTATGATGGATCGCATTATATTTTTGGGGACCGGGATAAGCGACCAGGTGGCTAATATTGTACAGGCACAGATGTTGTTTTTGGAAAGTACAGATGCTTCCAAGGATATTCAGATATATATCAATTCCCCTGGGGGAAGTGTATATGCCGGACTAGGAATTTACGACACCATGCAATTTATCAAGCCCGATGTTGCAACAATTTGCACCGGAATGGCGGCTTCAATGGGAGCGGTGTTGTTATGTGCCGGAGAAAATGGAAAACGAAGCGGTTTGCCGCATTCAAGAGTAATGATTCATCAGCCTCTTGGGGGCGCCCAGGGCCAGGCCAGTGATATCGAGATTACCGCAAGAGAGATCTTAACCCTTAAAAAGGAGTTATACCAGATTATTGCGAAACACTCTGGGCAGACCTACGAAAAGATCGAAGAAGATAGTGATCGTGATTACTGGATGAAAGCTGAAAAAGCTTTGGAATATGGTATGATAGACGAGATATTAACGAGAGAAGGAAAATAATTTAAGCAAACCTGAGTTTGTGCTAAATTAAACGAAATGGCGAAAGAAGAATTAGAATGTTCCTTTTGTGGAAGAAAAAAACCTGAAACTAATTTGCTCATCGCAGGATTGGATGCTCATATTTGTGACCGGTGTATAGAACAGGCGCATGGTATCGTTCTGGAAGAATTAAAACAGGGGGAGGCTCGGGAGCTTTCTTCAGATTTAATGCTCAGCAAACCAAAAAAGATCAAATCTTTTCTGGATGAATATGTGATTGGGCAGGAAGCTACCAAAAAAGTTATGTCGGTAGCGGTTTATAACCACTATAAACGTCTGTTGCAGCCCAAATCTGATGACGATGTAGAGATTCAGAAGAGTAATATTATTATGGTTGGGGAAACCGGAACCGGGAAGACCCTTATTGCTAAAACCATAGCGAAAATGCTTAATGTGCCTTTGGCTATCGTTGATGCCACTGTACTTACCGAAGCCGGTTATGTGGGGGAAGATGTTGAAGGTATCCTTACCAGATTGCTTCAGGCTGCCGACTATAATGTAGAGAAAGCCCAACGCGGAATTGTATTTATTGATGAAATAGATAAGATTGCAAGAAAAAGCGATAATCCCTCAATTACCCGGGATGTGTCAGGAGAAGGTGTTCAACAGGCCTTGCTTAAATTACTGGAAGGGACTACGGTAAATGTTCCGCCAAAAGGAGGTCGTAAGCACCCCGACCAGAAATTCGTTGAAGTAGATACCGAAAACATCCTGTTTATTGCCGGAGGAGCTTTTGATGGAATCGAAAGAAACATCAGCAAGCGATTGAATATGCAGGCTGTTGGTTTTAGTGCTTCAAAAGGTGACGATCAGATAGAACGTACCAACTTATTGAAATATATCATTCCTAAGGATTTGAAAGATTTCGGCCTTATCCCTGAAATTATCGGGAGGTTACCGGCCTTAACCTATATGAATCCGCTGGATAAGAAAACGCTAAGATCTATTCTCACTGAGCCTAAAAATGCCATTGTTAAGCAATATCAGAAACTCTTTGAGATGGACGAAATTGAATTCGATATGACCGAAGATGCTCTGGATTACATTGTAGAGAAAGCTATAGAGTATAAACTTGGTGCACGGGGGCTTCGTTCACTTTGTGAGGCGGTACTTACC
>NZ_DATCSO010000085.1:0-4827 GCF_036568425.1 Salegentibacter sp.
ATCATTAACAGCGTCATATAAGTACGCATGGTGCTTAGCATAACATATTCAAACTTATCGGCGTTTAAGAACATGATGCCGTACATTACTACAAATGAAACCAGCATCATTAATCCGAATTTCAAATAATTACTTTTTTGCATAATTTATTTTTTTGGTTTGATTGTTTCTTTTACACTACCGCATTTAGGCATTTTTTCCCCTCCGTAAGGGTTTTGGATTTCTTCGATTTCTGCAAACCAGAATGCTCCCTCATTGTTAAAGGCCATGGGGCAGTGTTGTTTATAAATCGTTCCTTCAGCCAGGTTTTGTTTAAAAAGAGGTTCTACTTCATTAGTAAACTCTGAAAAGTGGCTCCTTAACTGTTCAATATCTTCGGATTTTGCCATTTTTTCTGAAAGCGACTTTAATTCAGGAAAATCCTCATCAAAACTGTCCGCAATATTTTCAGAAGCATCCTTTGCAGTGGCCAGATCATCATTAAAAAGGGCCGTTCTTACCTTTAAATAATAATGATAGACGGTACCGGTCATGCCATCTTTAAAGCTGCTGTCTGCGATATCGGGAATTTCTTCCTTCTTTTTTTCCACCTCTTCCGCAGTGTCTACTTCAACACTTTGTTCTTGTTTTTTATCAATACAGGCTGAAAAGACAAAAAACAGCAAGGGAAGGAACCAAATTTTTTTAATAGGTATCATAATGTAAATTGTTTGGTTTAAAATCTAAGTTATAACTTATTGAATGAGTCTTTTTTAAAGTTTTCATAAAAATGAGGACCTACTTAAAAAGCATAAATAATAATTCTTGTATTTGGTTGGCTTGCCGAATTTTAAAACCCGGCATTAAAATTTAGCACAAATCGAAAAATGGCTATCTGAAGGCTTTTTCATAATTTAGAAAAAAAGAAATAAGCAATGTCGGGAATATATTTACTAATTGGAATTCTGTTATTGCTAATAGCAATTCACGACTTTTTTTTCACCACGCTTTCCGGAAGTGGTGCGGGAATTCTATCCAGAAACATCTCTGTTATAGCTGATAAAATAATTAAAATCGGTGTAAAGGTCTTTGGTAGAAGTGCATACAACTACAATGGTTTATTCGTGAATTTGCTGATTCTTTTTTCTTGGTTACTCCTAATTTGGATCGGTTTGTTTTTGGTATATACCTCTAATCCGGAAGCCATTACAAACAGCAGCGGGAGAATTGCAAATCACTGGGAGCGCCTTTATTTTACCAGTTATACTCTTTCGACCCTTGGGATGGGAAATTTTAACCCTACAACGCCAGTATTTGAACTGCTAACCGGTTCCTTTTCGTTTTTTGGATTTATTTTCTTTACTAGCGCAATGACTTATTTTCTTTCTGTTGCTTCAGCATTGGTTAATAAAAGAAGTCTGTCGAAAAGCATATACGGTTTGGGAAAAAGGCCCCAGGAAATAGCCAAGAACATTTTATCATTTAATGCTTCCTTCAGTTATCAGCAAATCTTAGACCTACAAAAAATGATAGATCGGCATTCTGTTAATCATCACGCATATCCCGTTGTTCATTTTTACAGGCAGGAAAAGAAAAAAGATAGTTTTGGAATAAATATAGCTCGACTGGATGAAGCGGTTACCATACTATTAAATTCCCACGAAAGAAATAAATTCCACGAGGAATTACTCCTGTTACGAACTTCATTATCCGGTTTTTTCGAAGACATGGAGGGGAATTTCTCCCCCAACCAATCAACAGCAAAAGACATAACGGATTCGTTTAATTTCCCGCAGTTAGATTTTGAAAAAAATACTAAAGACCTTCAAAAGCGTAGACGCATTACAGGAGGTTTATTGGTAAGTGAAAATTTTAACTGGAAGGATGTTTATTCTAACAGTTAAGAACTTTAAAATTATAAGTAATGTTAAAAATAAAAGATAAATTATCTACAAAAGATAGATTGGTTTACTTGCTTTTATTTGCGGTAATAACAGTCTTTCTATTTTAGTTAACCTATAATTTCACTGATAGTATCGCCCCTCAGATTTCCAGAGATCGCTCTTGCTTTTATCAGGTTTTTTTTAGAAGTGCTTATCTCACTAATTTCATTCTGGACCTGAACTCCAAGAAATTCTTTTCATACGGTTCTCTATTGTAAAACTCCTTTTTCACTATTTCATAATCTAACATCCGCCTCCTTTTAAATCCTTAAATGATATTCATATCTCTAATTATTATTTTTCATCTGCTCTGTAATTTTCTCTTTCCAGGTATCCTTTAACCCACTATACCTTCAATACCGAATAAACGATTTCTCCTGGATTCGTCATCCAAGTCACAATATAGAATTAAATAATATCCGTTTAAGATTCTTGCCCAGAACCATAATTGAAGTAATCAATTGAAAAGTCAAGCATATCATCAATGTTTTCGACCTTTTCTCCAACAGTTTTATTACAGCCCCCAAATCTACCATAACTTAACTGCGCCGGATCCTATGCTGTTTTTATAGCGTACGGGAAGTTAAGTGTAAAGTAAAAACAGCATAGGGCGGAACCTACTTTTCATTCTGGAGTATTACTCCCTTTCTGAATTGGAATTTCTTTACTTAGCTGTTTATGTAATTTCTGGTTCTCATTTTGGCTTTCAATCACCTTATAGGTGAGATAACTAAGTGATATCAGTAGGGTAAGTAATACACTGAGGAGTAATCTTGCCAGGCTTTTAGGAAGGATATATGCCCTTTCCAGCTTTGAATGAATTAGTTCCAGATTTCCAGTTCTCGCATTTTCTTTTTGCTGTTGTATCTTAAGAAAGGAATTCAAATGTTTTTCTAATATCTCCGTACTCAGCGGCACACTGGTTTTATGCAACTTATTAGATAAATCTTCAAGGCGCTCCAGGGATGATTTAAAATCAGCCATCTCATCGGCCATCAGTTCCATAATTTCATCTAATTTTTTCATCCTTCAAACTTTTATAATCACATTCCTATTCCTGTATCCAATACTTTTTTTAAAGCTCCTTTTATAATGTCTTTAGTTATTTTGGAGGCAAGGTTGCTGCTTAATTGCACCGTTTTGTTTAGAATCAAAAGATTTTTTGGAGCTTCCTTTAATCTTGTAAAACTCTTGTTTTGTGAGATTACCGCAATTAATCTATTACCACTCATGGAACGGTCGACTTCACTGGCCTTAAGATTTACCCCTTTATATTCCATACGAAACCCCTGAAGCCTGTTGGCTTTATTGATTGTTGGAATAACCTCCACGTTGTAAGCTTTCATCTTATTCATATAATCATCCAGGGACTTTGGTTTTGTTTGCAATACCCGATCATGAATGCGCTTTATTTCCTGCCGAAGGCCTTTTAATTCCTGAAGCTTTTCTTTCTGTACTTCCTTAACCCGGGTAAGACCTAGTTCTTTAGCGACATTATCTGCAGCTATTTGGCTTCGTTTTCCAATAAAGCTGTCATTATAGGCCTTACCATTAAACCCAATTCTATTGGTATAGATATGAAGGTGGGTATGCGCTTTATCCCGGTGAACAAATCCTATGGACTGATGGTCCTGCAATCTTATTTCCTTTAAAAACTTTCGAGCGAGTTCTTCCAGGTCTTTATTGTTTAAATTCTTTCCGTCTTCAATCGTTGGGCTGACGATAAAACTTAAGGTATTCTTGTGACAGCGATAATTTTGTGACTGAATAAACTTAAACTCTTCGGCTATTTCCCCGGGATTATCTCCAATCACATATTCTCTTAGTACAATTTCAGCGTCTTTTCCCTGGTTCCAACCATAGGAGATAGATACCCTTGTTCCGGCAATGGCGTGTCCTTTCCCAATCATTTTTTAAAGTTTTTTAAATGTTCTCTTATTTCATTGGCCAGACTTTTTACGGTTATGGCCAGCTTTGGATCCCGCTTTTTAAACATATTCCCAATCCGGGAAAAATTGTTTTTATACTGAACCAGCATCTGGTATATTTCCAGTTGTTCAGGCGTAATTCGTTCTACAATATTCCTTTGAAAGGCCGCAGCTCGGATATATTCTGAAAGGGAAATTCCTGCCCTGGCCGCTCTTCTTTTTAGCAGCTTCTTCTCGTAGATCGAGCAGCGAACCTGGATGTATTCCCTTTTCATTTTTTTTCTTTAAAATCTTTGCAACCTTCGGGCGCAAAGCAAGATTGTCATGACAATGACACATCTTGCTTTGCTGCTCCTTATTGAAATTTCACGGAACAATTATTATTGCTTTTTTTCACGGAGATAAATAGTTAATCATTAGTAATCTTAACTTCTCACATTTTCAATTTTATAATTAAAACTGCGGAGGTAAGCCAAAAAAAATTTTCAGGGTTGGAAGAATTTATACTGTATAATTGCCAGGTTAAAAATTCTAATATTTCTATCCCACGATTTTTTGGCTTACTTCCAAATCCTATTTCCTGGACAAACCTCTTTTTTCTAAGCTGTAGCTTTTGCGAAAGCGTGGGAAATGTGGTGAGGACTTTTGAGTACTAATCATTCTCGCCAACTCCTCCCTTCCCATTTAATGATATTAAACATTTCCGGTAAGCGGTCTCCAATATGATTTCCATACCGAGAAGTAATCGCCGATGGGTTCTCATTGGTAGTCACAAAAGTTTTTAATTTCCTGCGATGTCGTTCAAAGAGTAAATTTCCAATGAGCTCTTCCCGGTTAAAGGCCTTATCTTCTTTACCCAGATCATCCAGATACAATTTACCGTGGTAATAGTTTTCCAGTTTAAAATTGCTGGTTTTATCCCTCTGTGATTCATAATACTGAGTAAGCAAGTGAACCGTGGAAATGCGTGGGAACCA
>NZ_DATCSO010000086.1:0-2899 GCF_036568425.1 Salegentibacter sp.
GAGGAAATTATCCTTACATATGCTGAGGCTCTTTTCCAACTTGGAGAAGGTGATCCTCTTACCTGGTTTAACATGATTCCTGAGCATAGAAATGCAGATCTTTATACTGAAGTCAATGTAGATAATATTCTTCTTGAAAACAGAAAAGAATTCATCTTCGAAGGTTTATGGTACTGGGATATGTTGAGATATGAAAGAGGTATTGAAAAGGTAGATCCTCTTCAGAATATCTTAGAGGCTGTTCCTTATGGAGATTATAGGTTAGCTTATCCAATTCCATTAAACGAAATTGATGCGAATTCTAATATTACGCAAAACCCCGGTTACGGAG
Organism: Salegentibacter sp.; assembly: GCF_036568425.1. GTDB lineage: Bacteria > Bacteroidota > Bacteroidia > Flavobacteriales > Flavobacteriaceae > Salegentibacter. Next base: position 332 of record NZ_DATCSO010000086.1, read on the forward strand.
GATAATGTAACTATAGTTTTAAATAAAAAAAGGCTGTCTGAGAAGACGGCCTTTTTTTATTATACCCGGCTCTAAACGGCTCAATCATCTTAATATTGGGGAACCATAAATATGTGGAATAGGAAATTAATTGCCAAAGACAATTCCTTGTCTTCGTGCAATATATATGCTTTTTCCTATCCCTATATGTTGAATCAGGTTCTTGCCAACCTCTCATTTGCTGTTTAGCTTCTTATATATTTAATTTTATCTGGATAAAATATAGAATTGTCTTTTTCTAAAACTTTCTGCAAAGCGGGCTTTGTTTTTTGAAATAATATAACTTTGCTGCAAATCCTCTTGAATGAAGAATCTGCTTCTTTTTTTGATATGTATACCTTCTTTGGTTATTGCTCAGGATCCTCTTGCTGCACAAGATCAGCAGGGTGGTTTTCAGCAAGCCCAAAAAGATAGCCTGGCAAAGGCTCCTATTATAGATTACAAGATAATTTCCGTAGAAAGGGATACTACATTTGTGGATACTACCCTTAGCATCCATAAGGATTATAGATTCAATTACCTTCGAAAGGATAATTTTGAGCTTCTCAACTTTCCAAATACCGGTCAAACTTATAACTCTTTAAGTATGCGGCGGGAAACAGATAAATTGATGCCAGGCTTTGTTGCAGGAGCTAGACACTTTGGTTTTATGGAGGTGGAAGATATCTATTACTATCATGTGCCCACGCCGCTTACAGAATTATATTTTAAAACTGTCCCCGAACAGGGACAGCAATTGGATGCTTTTTTTACGATCAATACTTCCGATAGACTTAATTTTTCAATAGCCCACAAAGGGGTTCGCGCTTTAGGTAAATATCAGCATCAATTAACCAGTACCGGAATCTTTAGAACTACGCTTAATTATCAAACTCTAAATAGAAAATACCAGCTGAAATCTCATTTTGTTTCCCATAAGCTAATGAACCAGGAAAACGGTGGGCTTAGCTCACTAGCTATGGAGCAATATATCGACAAAGAAGAAGAGTTTGAAGACCGTTCTCTTTTGGAAATGAATTTTGAAAATGCACAAAGTACTCTGTATGGGAAGCGTTTTTATCTTAATCACCTTTATCATTTGGCCGAGCCCCGGCCTGATAATACCAGTGCTCTAAGCTTTGGGCATATTTTTCGCTTTGATTATAAAAAGTTCAAGTTTGAGCAGACAAGCGCCGTGAACAAAATTTTTGGTGAATCTTTCGATAGTGCTAATCTTAATGATGTGGTTCGGTTGGAGGAACTTACCAACGAAGCTTACGCCAGGTTTACTAATGAATTTTTGGGTGACCTTAAAACTAAAGCTTCGGTCACTACCTATAATTATGGTTATAATACCGTTTATTATACTACCGAAGGCAGATTCGATAACAGATTGAAAGGTACTAATTATGCGGCTGGTGGGGAATACAAAAACAGTCTGGGTGGGTTTAGTGTAAAGGCTAATGCGATGCTCAGCTTTGGTGGCGATTTCAATGCGAATTACCTTAACGCCTCGGCTGCCTACGCTTTTAATGAAGAAAACGAGATCGAATTCGGCTTTAATCAGAACAGTAGGCTGCCCGATTATAACTTTATGCTCTATCAAAGCAATTACCTTAACTATAACTGGCAAACCAGTTTCGATAATGTAAATACACAGCAATTATATTTTAAACTGAATTCAGAAAAACTTGCTGTTATTGATGCTGAAATTACCCAGGTGCAGAATTTTGCTTTTTTCGGCTTGAATGAAGAGAGAATGGTCAGGCCTTTTCAGTATGATGACCAGTTGCGTTATTTTAAATTGAAGGCTTACCGCGGTTTCGACCTAGGGGTTTTTGGTTTCGATAATACCGTAATGTACCAGAATGTCCTGGATGGAGCTTCAGTTCTAAAGGTGCCGGCTTTTGTAACCAGGAATTCTGCCTATTATCAGGATCACTGGTTCCAGCGGGCTTTATTTCTTCAAACCGGATTTACTTTTAAATACTTTAGCCAGTACGAGGCCAATGCCTATGATTCCGTTTTAGCCGAATTTTATGTGCAAAATGAAATGGAGATTGGGGATTATCCCATGCTAGATTTCTTTTTTAATGGGAAAATTGACCAGACCCGCATCTTTTTTAAGCTGGAGAATGTAACTTCCCTGATTGACGGAAACAATAATTTCGTAGCTCCTGGCTATCCCTACACCGATTTTCTGATAAGATTTGGTCTGGTATGGAACTTTTTTATGTAATTGTTTAAGGAATCCCGTTCTCTGCGGAAGCTCTTTTATCCAAAATTTCCGCCGATTTGATTTGTATGCTCCCTTGTTTGCTGAGAATTTCCTTGCTGAAGCTTATTCCTGAATGAGAATCTCATAAAAATCATCTGATTTTAGAAATGTCTTGTGTAATGAAAAAACAGCTGTATATTTGCAGCCGCTTACGAGGATAACGGGAGTTATGGAGTAGGCGTTAGTTCTTTTAAAACGTGGATTTGGAGGGAGTTTTGCAGGCTTTTTCAGGGGCAGAAAAAAATTAATTTTTTTTTCTTGTCAGAAAGAAA
>NZ_DATCSO010000087.1:0-8786 GCF_036568425.1 Salegentibacter sp.
GGTGATTTATTAAAATAAAAAAGGCAGTTTTATGGAATTGATACTTAAGAAAGACGTAGATAATTTAGGCTTTAAAGATGACGTGGTAGACGTGAAAAACGGATACGGGCGTAACTTTTTAATTCCTCAGGGCTTTGCACAACTTGCAACCCCTTCAGCCAAAAAAGTATTGGCTGAAACCCTGAAACAACGTGCCTATAAAGAACAAAAGCACATAGACGAAGCCAAGAAACAGGCTGAAAAACTTAACGGTTTGGAAATCAAGATCACTGCTAAGGCAGGAGCTGGTGACAAATTGTTTGGGTCTATTACTAATGCCGACCTTGCCGATGCACTGGCCAAGGAAGGTGTGGAGATCGAAAAGAAATTTATTAGCATCGCAGGTGGAAACATCAAGCGTTTGGGACAATATGACGCTACTTTGCGTTTTCACCGTGAGGTGATCTCAAACTTCAGCTTTGATGTAGTCTCTGAATCCTAATTTATTTGACTTATAAGAATAAGCCTGCTCTTTTTGAGTGGGCTTTTCTATTTTAGTTAAACCGAATTTGCCAGTGGTGATACCTAGCGGCAATATGGTTGAAACTAATCCTGATGTATATCAGGATCTCTCTTAATTTTTACTGAAAATGAAATATGCTCGCTTAACGAAGGAACAATTTGAGGAAATGCACCAGGAATTCATTAATTTTCTGGCAAGCCAGTCTATAACTGCCGATGAATGGCAGGATATAAAATCCAATAAACCGGAAGTTGCCGAGCAGGAACTAGACGTTTTTAGTGACCTCGTTTGGGAGGCAGTATTAAACAAAGTGGAATATTTGGAACATTTTTCACCCAATCAAATTTTTCTTTTTCAAATTACTGCAGCAACGATTAATCTTATTGCTATTAAAATTGAGAATGAGTTTACAGACCTTAGAACAAAAGATGGATATCGCTGGTTGCAGGAAAATATTTTAGATGATTCAGTGAATATTTATACTTCAACAAAGGCAATTAGCGAAGATCGCAACAAAGATATTTTTGCCCTTATTCACCAGGGAGCAAATATTACCAAAGGTGAATTATATACCTATTTCGAGAAGGTCGTAAAATAAAACGAAAGATTAGATTTCTCTACTCGTACCTCAATGACTCTATGGGATCTTGTTTTGCAGCTTTTGCAGCAGGATAACTTCCGGCAAGAATAGCAACCAGAATAGTGATTCCTGTTGCCCATAGCATCGCAATCCAGGGTGTAGTAAAATCAAAGCCCGCTGCCGCAGATACCCCAAAACCGATCAATATTCCTAACAAAATCCCCAGGATGCCACCTATCTGCCCAATAATTAGGGTTTCCATAAAAAATTGAGTGGCAATGGTTTTGCTTTTTGCTCCTAAGGCCTTCCTAACACCAATTTCACGGGTTCTTTCGGTAACACTTACAAGCATAATATTCATTAAGGCTATGGAGGAACCAAAAATCGTTATGATTGAAATAATCCAGGCTGCTATATTCAGGTAGCTTGTTATTGAGAAGATCCTGTTTATCAAATCGTCACTCTTCTCGATCCCGAAATTATTTTCTTCTACAGGGTTGAGTTTTCTAATATTTCTAAAAGTAAGTATAGCTTCCTCCTGTGCTGCCTCCAGAAATTCCTTATTCTCCACCTTAACACTTAAATTGTAATTAATACGAGGTTGCGTGAATAAGGATCTGGCCATTTGGATAGGGATAAGAACTCTCAAATCCTGGTTGTTTCCAAAGGTAGAACCTTTGGACTCCAATACTCCAATAACTCTGAATTTTGCACCACGAACACTAATGGTTTTTCCTATGGGATCTGCTCCCTGGAATAGCCCCTTTTCTTTAGCAAAATCGGCTCCCAAAACCGCGACATTAGTATTATTCCTTATATCAAATACATTTAGTTCCCGCCCGGTTTCCACCTTAAGACCACTATTGCTTAAAAAGTTTTCGTTGACCCCAAGAACGGAAACTTCGGGATCGGTTTTTTCATTTTCATATTTTACTTCTGCCGTCCTGGTTCCGGTGAAAGATACCGAGGTTTGAGTAAAAGGATAATCATAATTTTGTTCAAATTGACGAACCTCTCTGTAACTTATTATTGGATTAATCTTTTCGGTTTCACCACTACCACGCCTTTGCGAGTTGAATTCATATCGCTGGATATTGAAGGTATTAGCTCCCATTGAGGCAAAATCGCTGCTTATAGTATTTTCCAGGGCTGCCACTGCGCTAAGGATACCCACAAGTGCGGTGATTCCAATAGCGATTATCAGTACGGTTAAAATAGTTCGTAGGAGCTGACTTTTAATAGAATTAAAGGCAATCCTGATGTTTTCTTTTAGCAGGCCAAACATATATTCGAATTATTATGCAAAAGATAAGACTCTAAGATCACGGAAATGTTACTTTAAAATTGAAATTTATTTGGGTTAGCTTAAAAATTAAGATATTTGCAGCCAGAACAAAATCAATTCAAGGCTTTACCACCAAAAATTTTATGGCACAAAAACCATCCATTCCTAAAGGCACCCGGGATTTTTCTCCTGCCGAAGTTGCTAAAAGAAATTACATTTTCGAAAAAATAAAATCTCAATTTAAAAATTTTGGATTTCAACCTATTGAAACGCCAAGTTTTGAGAACTCCGACACTCTTATGGGGAAATACGGAGAAGAAGGGGACCGACTGATTTTTAAAATTCTTAATTCTGGAGATTTTTTAAAGAAAACCGATGAGAAATTGCTTCAGGAAAAAGACAGCCTGAAACTTACTCCGTCTATTAGCGAAAAGGCGCTTCGGTACGACCTTACAGTACCTTTCGCTCGTTACGTTGTACAGCACCAGAATGAAATAGATTTTCCATTTAAGCGCTACCAGATCCAGCCGGTTTGGCGTGCAGACAGGCCGCAGAAAGGTCGTTTTCGTGAGTTTTTTCAGTGCGATGCGGATGTGGTGGGAAGTAAGAGCCTGTGGCAGGAAGTAGAGTTCGTACAGCTTTATGATGCTGTCTTTGATTCTCTCGGCTTGAATGGAGTGACTATTAAGGTCAACAATCGAAAGGTACTATCGGGTTTTGCTGAAGTAATTGGAGAAAAGGATAAACTTATTGATTTTACCGTCGCTCTGGATAAGCTCGATAAAATTGGGGAGGAAGGCGTTAAAAAGGAAATGCGCGAGAAAGGAATTGCAGAAAGCGCCCTGGAAAAGATTCAACCTATTTTCAATCTCAAAGGAGAGTTTGGGCAAAAAATACAGGGAATAAAAGACATCCTCGCAACTTCTGAAGTTGGAAAAGCAGGTATTGCAGAACTTGAATTTATCGAGAAAGCCATTTCCGCTATACCATTGAAATCAGCTAAACTGGAACTCGATGTAACTCTTGCCCGCGGACTTAATTACTACACAGGTGCGATCTTTGAAGTTGCGGCACCGGAAACCGTAAAGATGGGATCAATAGGTGGAGGAGGTCGTTATGATGACCTAACCGGTATCTTTGGATTAAAAGATATGAGTGGGGTTGGAATTTCTTTTGGATTAGATAGAATTTATCTGGTCCTTGAGGAGTTAGGTTTATTTCCAGAAACTGTTACAAAAAATACGAGAGTGTTATTTATCAATTTTGGGGAAGAGGAAGCACTTTACGCCCTAAAAACAATTTCGGAATTAAGGAGAAATAAAGTCGTAGCAGAACTTTATCCCGATGCTGCTAAAATGAACAAGCAAATGAAATATGCCAATAAAAGGGAGATTCCATTTGTGGTGCTTGCCGGAGAGGAAGAGATGCAGCGGGAGCAATTTACCTTGAAGAATATGAAAACCGGGGATCAAGACAGGGTTTCCATCAACGAATTAATGAAAAAAGTTCAATAACCGAGTGATCTGAAGCATTCAAAAGCCGGACTTCCTGGAGGATTTCCGGCTTTTTTATTTAATATTCTGAAGCCCGCAAAAGATAATCCATTTCTTCTCCGGTTAATTGTAAATCTATCGCATCCCCGAAGGCATCCAAATGAGAGGATTTTGTAGCACTTGCGATTGGTGCAGTTACTCCCGGCCTTTGCATTAGCCAGCCAAGAGCCACAGCAGCCTGGGAGACCTCATGCTTTTTCGAGATCTTGTCCAATGCTGCCAGGACTTTCCGGCCGCGCTCATTTAAAAATTTTTCAGCAAACATCTTTCGATCTTTACCTTCAAAATCTGATTCTTTTCTGTATTTCCCGGTTAAGAATCCGCTGGCAAGGGCGAAATATGGGGTTACGCCTAAATTATTTTCCCTGGAAAACCGTCTACCCCAACTTTCAAAATTTTGGCGGGCCATAAGATTATATTCAGGTTGATAAACTTCATATTTAGGCAGGCTTTTTTCTTTTGCGACATCTAATGATTCCTGCAATCTTGAATGAGAAAAGTTAGAGGCCCCTATATGTTTTACTTTGCCGGCATTCATGAGTTCCCTATATGCTTCAAGAGTTTCACCTACCGGGGTTTCACCATCATCGAAATGGGTGAAGTACAAGTCGATATAATCTATTTGAAGCCGTTTTAAAGAATCTTCTGCTGCTTTAAGAATATATTCCTTTGAAGTGTTTTTTGGACCGCCCTGCTGCATGCTTGAGCCTCCCTTTGTCGCAATGCTAATCTTATCCCGCACTCCACGGTCTTTCATCCATTTCCCGATTATTTTCTCTGAAGTTCCTGCTTCAACACCGGTTGCCCAGCGGGAATATACATCGGCGGTATCTATCATATTATAACCACGGTCAAGAAGTTCATCCAGCATCCTAAAGGATTCTTCTTCGTTTAAGGTCCAACCAAAAACATTGCCTCCAAAGATGATAGGAGGAGCCTGAATACTGGTAGTTCCAAGTTGCTTTTTCAGCATAGTTTTAGGGTTTTAGTTATTCTCTAAAATACGATTTCTATAAGATTTAACAAGGTTCTAATTATAGTCGGAAATCAAATTCTTATCTTGAATAGGCAGTTGGAAATGAAATAGATAAATTATAACATGGCTATTTATGGATGAAATTGTAAGATTCACGAAGGGATCTGAAGAATTCTATATTCCGCTATCCTTTCAGGGGAAGGATAACTTTGAGCGGCCTGAAGGCATAATTTTGGCTGGTGATGTAGGTGGAACTAAGGCCAACCTTGCCTTATTTCATTTTGAAAAGGATACTTTGGAGCCGATAAAACATAAGACCTACAAGACGGATGACTGGTCTTCTTTCCTTGAGTTAATGGCAAGTTTTCATTCTAATAATCTGCCCCCAATAGACAGCATTTGTCTTGGGGTGGCTGGACCTGTAATTGATGGTAGGGTAGTAGGCACAAATTTTTCCTGGGAACTTGATGAAAAAGAAATATCCAGCGCCCTAAAGGTAGAGCGGGTTTCTATTATAAATGACATGGAGGCCAACGCTTATGGACTTTCCGTTTTGACAAAAAAAGATATAGTTGAAATTAAAGATGGAGCATGGATTAGAGGAAATGCAGCGGTTATTTCTCCCGGTACCGGTCTTGGAGAAGTTGGTTTGTATTGGGACGGGGTTCATTATCATCCCTTTGCTTCGGAAGGTGGTCACTGTGATTTCAGTCCTCGTACAGAACTGGATATTAAGTTCTTGAGATTTATACAAAAGAAGTTTGGCCACGTGAGCTGGGAACGAATTGTTTCCGGGCCAGGAATTGTTAATATATATGAATTCCTTCTTGAAGACAAAAATATAACGGAACCGGAGAAGTTGAGGAATAAACTAAATAATGAAGATATGGCGGCCTCGATAAGCAACTGTGCGAGGGATGGTTCAATTAAAATTTGTGAGGAAGCAATGCAACTTTTCAATATTTATTTGGCCACAGAAGCAGCTCAAATGGCTTTAAAATTTAAGGCGCTGGGTGGTATTTTTATAGGTGGTGGTATTCTTCCTAAGATTATCGATTTAGTTGATAAGGATTTGTTTCTGCATCATTTTCTACATTCGGACAAAATGAATACACTATTAAAAAAAATACCTGTAAATGTGATCCTGAATGATAATAGTCCGCTTTTTGGAGCTGCTTTTGGTGCCGCCAGAAACCTGTCGAAAAAATAATTAAATATTGATTTACAGTTGGTTATGGTTTTGGGTATCTATTCCGAAGAATGTTATAGCATAAAACAAAAAAATCTCTTCTGAAAAGAAGAGATTTTTTAGTGTAGCGAGACCGAGATTTGAACTCGGGACCTCCGGGTTATGAATCCGACGCTCTAACCAACTGAGCTACCTCGCCATAACTTTGTAATCTGCCTACTGGCGTGCCTTTTCGGGACTTTGACTGTCCGTAAATGCGGGTGCAAATATAAAAACAATTTAGGTTGCCGCAAACATTATTTTCTAAAATATTTATTTTGTTTTCTTTTTATCTTTCCAATTAATATCTATATTGCCCGAACTAACTAATAAAAATTAAAATGGAAGAAAAGATCAAGTACGAAATGGAATTTCCCATACACGCTTCTCCTTCTCTATTATATCAATACATTTCCACCCCTTCGGGCTTAAGTGAATGGTATGCCGATAACGTTAATTCCCGTGGTGAGATCTTCACTTTTATCTGGGAAGGTAGTGAAGAGAAGGCCAAGCTGGTAAGTAAAAAAAGCGATGAACGAGTGAAGTTCAAGTGGCTTGATGATGAGGATACTCCATATTTTTTCGAGATCAGGATTCAGGTGGATGATATTACCAAAGATGTTTCAATTATGATTACCGATTATGCCGAAGAAGATGAAATTGATGAAGGAAAAATGCTTTGGGAAAATATGATTTCCGATTTAAAACAGGTACTTGGATCAGTTTAATATTCAAGAGATATACATTACCTTTGCCCCCGCCGTAAACGGGGGTTTTTTACGCTCTTTTGTGAATTAATTTAAAGTTTTATGATAAATTTAAACGGGAAACTGGTAGAAGACCAGAATGCAAAACTTTCAGTATTTAATCGCGGACTTGCTTATGGGGATTCTGTTTTTGAAACCATAAGGGTAATAAACGGGAAGGTGATGTTCTGGGAAGATCACTACTTTAGATTAATGGCTTCTATGCGGATAATGAGAATGGAAATTCCGGCTAGTTTTTCTCCTGAATTTCTTGAAGAAAAAATAGGGGAATTAGTGGAAGCAAATGACTTGAAAAATTCGCCGGCGAGAATCAGGTTCACGGTATTTAGAAAAGAGGGCGGCTATTACACTCCGGCCACCAGAGAGATAGAGTATGTAATCACCGTAGCTCCTTTAAAAGATGCTTTCTATCTTCTGAATGAAGAAGATTATGAAATTGAATTATTTAAAGACCATTATATCACCAGCGGTCTTCTGGCTACCATAAAATCCAATAACCGGGCAATAAATGTATTGGGAAGTATCTATGCTTCTGAAAACGATTATAAAAACTGCCTTCTTTTGAATGAGAAGAAAAATGTAGTGGAAGCTTTAAACGGAAACCTTTTCCTTGTGAAGGGGAAAACTATAAAAACCCCGCCGTTGACTGATGGTGCTTTAAATGGGATAACACGTAAAAAACTTTTAGAGATTTTAAAAGATTTACCGGAATATACCCTGGAAGAAGTTTCTGTCTCACCTTTTGAACTACAGAAAGCAGATGAGTTATTTATAACCAACGTGGTGATGGGTGTACAGCCCATTACAAAATACCGCAAGAAAAATTTCGACAATACCGTTGCAAGGGACTTATTATCAAAGCTAAACGTTAAAGCACGTTTGGGTTAATTATAGGTAGGGTTTTCCGGCGCGTTAGACCATAAAAGATAATCTCCGCCAAGTTGCATCATCTTATCCTTCCAGAAGGAAATATATGGTCTCTCAATAACTTCTGAAGCGTGTTCATTTTTGGTGATAATCCAGGAATGTGAATTGAGTTCTTCATTAAGTTGCTCTGCTTCCCAGCCTGAATATCCCAGGAAGAACCTGATTTGCTTTTCAGAAATTTCACCTTTCCTGATAAGATCAATTACTATATCAAAATCTCCTCCCCAATATATTCCGTTAGCAATTTCAATACTTTCGGGAATTAGTTCCGGTACTTTATGGATAAAGTATAGGTTATCCTGCTCTACTGGGCCGCCATTATAAATTTTAAAATTGGAATCTAATTCCGGAATAAGATCTTTTAAGGTGAAATCGAGAATTTTATTCAGGATAAAACCAACGGAACCTTTCTCGGAATGATCGGCAAGTAATACCACAGAGCGATTAAATGCAACATCTCCAATTATAGAAGGTTCTGCTACTAAAAGATGGCCTTTGGTTGGTTTTAAAGCTATCATAACAGGATTCTTTTTATCTAAGCTACTATTTATTTAAAAAAAATCAAACAATTAAACAAAATTTTTGCATAAAAAAAGCCTTCCGGTTGGAAGGCTTCCTAATTTCGTACTAATACAATTTATTAGTTTACAGCTTTTTGCAGGTCAGCTCCGGCTTTAAATTTTACTACGTTTTTAGCAGCAATTTTAATAGTTTTTCCGGTTTGTGGGTTTCTTCCTTCACGAGCAGCTCTTTTAGAAACTGACCAAGAGCCAAATCCTACAAGAGATACACGGTCTCCTTTTTTAAGTGACTTCTCAACATTTTCAAGAAAAGATTCTAAGGCTTTTTTTGCTGCTGCTTTAGAGATTCCAGCATTTTCAGCCATTGCATCGATTAAATCTGTTTTGTTCATAATTTGAATTTTAAATAAATTGTTGGTTAAACATTCTGTTAAATTGCTCTACAAA
>NZ_DATCSO010000088.1:0-11618 GCF_036568425.1 Salegentibacter sp.
AGGCGGCGTTTGCATCGACCCGAAAAACTGAATCGGTATGTTTCCTGAGCTCACGAATGATAGCTACGTCATCCTCAGTACCGAGTTTGATCTTATACAATGGCCAGGGGAAATCTTTGATCTTCTGCACCATTTTTTCAATCGTATCGATGCCAATGGTATAATTGGTAAGCGGAATATTGCTGATATCGAGTCCCCACATTTTATAGAGCGGCTGCCCGTTTCTTTTTCCGTGGAGATCATGCAGGGCGATATCCAGAGCACATTGTGCAAAAGGATTCTGTTTTAACTTAGGCCAGGTAAGCTCCCAGATCTCTTCCGGAGTTTTATGAATATTTTTAGCGAGCAAGGGCTCCAGTTTTTTAATATCCTCCTGCATCTTTTCTATACTGACTCCGTAATAGGAAGTTGCGGTAGCTTCTCCGTAGCCGGTAAAACCACCATCACTTACCGCCACAATTAATGTAGGCTGAAAATCACGGGAACCGTGACTAATGGTGAAGGTATTTTTTAATTCAAGATTATATGGATGAAATTCGAGTTTCATTATTATTTTTTTATTCATTATTGTCTTCGACATCCCTGGCGAACCAGGCCATAAAGAAGATTGCATCGGCCGTACCATCCATGGTTGGTTCATTGGTAGAATAATCTCCAAAATCATCGTGATAAACTACAAAATCAGTCTGAAACTTAGCAAATTCATCTTCCTCTTTCAGGCTTAGGCCTTTCAAATTTTCATAAACGCTTTTATAAACCGGACCATCCACTAATCCTCCAGGAACTTCTTTTCCTGTAAGATACCAGATACTGGTATGTACCTCTTCCGGATATTCGCCATTTTCCGGAATATTCATAAACATAGACGTTCCCCAGGGGTTATTTCCTAAAAGCCAATCCCTTTGTGCCAGCATGAAATCATGATACTGATAATCACCGGTCATTTCTTCATAAAGTATTATCTGGGAGATTAGATTAGCGGCTAAATTATTGGAACACCAGATGAAAGGAACCCCTATCTGAAAAGGGTTTCCTTGCCCCCGCTTTACAGTAGCTTTAATCCCATCCCTGTAATACTGCGCCAGTTTTTGTTGGAAAGCTTTATCTACATGCTCATACAGGACATAGTGCCCGATATTGAAAAAAGGATAATACCTGTAATGATCAGCCTCTTCCTTATCCATCCATGAAACCGAATTAGCCATATCAGCATAAGTTTTAGCATTATCTAAATAAGTTTCTTTCCCGGTATTAATGAATAACTCGGCGGCTGCCCACTCCATATCATCGGCCCAGGTGTCTTCGTTGTATCGGTAAGGTGCACCAAAAGAATTTCCTTGCTGAAAGCCTTCCTGTGCTCTTCCCATTTCATACAGATCTTTGGCTGCAATTCGGCATTTTTCAGCATAGACAGGATCGAATTCTTTCCAGATTCTTGCGCCAAGAGCCATTGCAGCAGCAGTTCTGCCTGCCAGGTTTGCAATCCCTGTAGCCTCACTTTTATATTCCTTAAGACCCTGAGGTTCTCCAGTGGCAAAGTAAGCCACTCGATAAGAGTTTGGTCCCCATCCGTAATCAGAAGAATCTTTATCGGGCCATTTCATTCCCAAATGATCCCTGTCATCGGCTACCTGGTGAAAAAGTTTGCCGGGACCACTGTGCATTTTATGGATCCAGTCCAATCCCCATTTGGCCTCGTCTAAAACATCCGGAATGCCATTGCTCCCCTCCTGCCCTAAAGCATTTACCTTATCTGCAAACTTTTCCGGTAGAAGCTCATAAGCTTTCAGCATTTTAGCGGTAGCGTTACTGGAAGTAATTAAATATTTTAATTGATCTCCTGCATCATGCCACCCACCGCTGAGATCAACGAAAGTGGAATCGGGCATGGGGCCATACATGCTTCGTCCATCACGCTGATGGCATACCATATCCAGAAAGGGATTATATCCACATCGCTGTTGGCGCATAAATCCAATCAAATCTTCATGGTGGTTTTTATAAGAATAATCCCGGCCAATCCCGAATTTTTTCGATTTTACTCCTGAATTTTCCATTAAGAGGTAATATTTTCCAGGTAGGCTTACTTCAGAAAAATCAGCCTTAAAATAGTGTTTGAAATTTCCCCAATCCCGCTTCTTACCGGGTTGTAGTTTCCCTTTATATATTTCCTCTCCTGATTCTGCCTCAATTATAACGAATTTTCTATCAGGTCTCTCATCTGAAAATACAATGGCCACTTTATGATCTTCCTCTAAGTAACCTGCTTGATTTAATCGGATAAAAACTTCCTCAGCCTTTGGTTGTCCCTGCAAGGAAATAGGGCTCGCAAAGTATAGTACCAACATGATGAATCTGAAAAATGTTTTCATAGGTGTTTAATTATATATTTACAGGCCTAGGTCTATAAAGAGCAAAAAGGCCTATAATAGTAATAGCCGCATTCACCAGGAGAATTTCAAATCCGAACTGATAACCATTAAACCATTGTGCGGAATTCCAATCTAAAATTACCGAAATAATTGGAGAGATAATACATATGAGAGGTACCCATTTATCTTTTACGGGATTACGGGTTAATAAACCATATACAAATAAGCCTAGTAATGGACCATAAGTAAAGCCCGCAACTTTAAACACTGCACTAACAACACTGCTATCATTAACCGCGTTAAAAATCACGATCACAAAGAACATTAGAATAGTAAAACCTATGTGAACCAGCATCCGGGTTCTTTTCTGGTCACCCTTTCGTTTTTCTATATCCAGGATATCTACACAAAAGGAAGTTGTTAAGGCAGTTAAAGCTGAATCGGCGCTTGAAAAGGCTGCTGCGATAATTCCTAACAAGAACACAATACCGGCCAGGATTCCAAAGTGGTTCAGTGCAAGTAGCGGATAGAGGTCATCTGAGCGTTCCGGGATTGCGATACCCTGGTCCATCGCATATTTATAAAGCAAAACACCTAAAGCAAGAAATAAGACGGTAGATATCAGGAATGTAATGGAAAACCAAAAAATATTTTTCTGCGCATCTTTCTGGTTTTTACAGGTAAGGTTCTTCTGCATTACATTTTGATCCAGGCCATTCATTGCAATGGTTATAAAAATACCAGCCAGAAAACTCTTAAAAAAATTGCTGTTGGAACGCCAGTCCCAGTCGAAAACATCAGACATACTGCTTTCAGAAACTACAGAAAATACCTGGGTAAGCTCAAGCTCCATATGATCAACGATTACAAAGATACTAATGAGCACTGCCAACAATAGAAATGTTGTCTGTAGGGTATCTGTCCATACAATCGTTTTTATGCCTCCGCGAAAAGTATATAGCCAGATCAATCCAATTGTTATTAAAACCGTGACCCAAAAAGGAATTCCGAAAGCATCAAAAAAAGCGATCTGCAACACCAAGGCAGCAAGAAAAAGCCTGAAAGAGGCACCAATGGTTTGAGAAATAAGGAAAAATGAAGCCCCCGTATAGTAGGAGTTCTGGCCAAACCTATCTTTTAAATATTCATAAATTGAAATTAGCCGAAGTTTATAGAATAATGGAATTAATACCAATGCAATTACCGCATACCCTACCAGGTTCCCCAGTACAAATTGCAAATAAGTCCAGTTTGAATTTCCAACCTCTCCGGGTACAGAGATAAAAGTCACCCCCGATAAAGTAGCGCCTACCATTCCATAAGCCACCAGGAACCAGGGTGACTGACGATTTGCAGTGAAATAGGTCGCGTTATCGGCCTTTCGTGAGGTGAAATGGCTTATGGCCATCAACATAAGAAAATATCCGGCGATGATGCTAAAGACTAAAATGGGGGACATACAAGGGGTTTATTTTATTACAATCTCTTTGAATTCACTTTGGTTTCCGCTTCTATCTACCGCAGTGATTCCTATTTTCTCCAGTTTCCGTTCCTGATCACCAACAATTCTTTGTAAATTCTGAGTGCGTGCATCGCTGCTTAGAATCTTGTAATCCCAGTTTCCTTCTTCATATTGAAAGTAAACAACCCAGCGAAAAACATCCTCTTCTTCTTCGTGCTCCCAGGAAATAACTACTCTGTCATTCTCGGCACGGGTACTCACTTTTGGGCTTTTTGGAGGTTTATTATCCAGCCAGGGGCTAGGCGGTACCAGGCTCTTTTTGTTGTAAGGACCTTCTTTAATAGCAGTTGAAAGTTCCTTATGCTTTAACAAAGGACCAATACTCCAGTGTACTGCTCCTTTGCTTTCGGGAAGCATCCCCCGGGTGATCATTATCTGATTTATGGTTTCATCTATATTTTTTTCGTCACCTCCCAGCCCTACATTCATTCCTGGCCACAAATGACGTTGTTTGGTATTTTCACTTTGCCACCATCCTAAAAGCTCGGGGAAACTCTGGCCAAAGCTATTGATTTGCCAATACAACTGTGGAGTATAATAATCTATCCAGGCTTCATTAAGCCAAAGTTTAGCATCAGCATAAAGTTTTTCATACTGGTCGTAACCGGTAACAGATTCAGGGTAACCGGGACGCCAGATTCCAAATGGGCTTAATCCGAATTTTACATGAGGTTTCTCTGCTTTTATTTCGGTGTAAACCCTTTTAATAAAGGTATTTACACTTTCCCGACGCCAATCTCCACGGGAAAGTTCTCCTCCGGCAGCCTGGTATGCTCTCCAACTATTATCATCGGGGAAATCCTCTCCATTGTTATAAGAATCATAAGGATAGAAATAATCATCAAAATGCACCCCGTCTAAGTCATATCTTTTTACCAGGTCCATCACTACGGCCAGTGAATGGTCCTGGGTTCCTTTTTGGGATGGATCCATCCACCACATCCCGTTTTGCAATTCAATCACTAGATCAGGATTGGTTTTTATAACCGACTTTTCACTGATTTCTTTTCCGGCAGTATGATGCGCCCGATATGGATTTAGCCAAACGTGAAGCTCCAGACCACGTTTATGGGCTGCATTTATCCAGAATTTTAGCGGATCGTAATATGGTTCGGGGGCTTTTCCCTGTTGCCCAGTAAGATAGTAAGACCAGGGTTCCAACTCACTTTTATATAGCGCATCAGCCTGTGGTCGAACCTGAAAAACCACCGCATTAAAATTATGCTCTTCTAAAAAATCAAGTAGTTCCAAGGCCTCTCTTTGTTGTTCTGAAGTAGAAAGACCCGGTTTGCTGGGCCAGTTAATATTAGCAACTGTGGCTACCCAGGCAGCTCGGAATTCCTCAATATTTTTTGGAGTTTTAGGATTCCAGGGGGTGATTCCGCCAAATTTTTCATTTAGCCGGGAAGGAACTTTTGGTTTATGAACACCCATGGTGTCTTTTGGCCCGATCTCTCCTGCCGGCATCTCGGGGGACGGTTGAGTAGATTTACAGGAAACAAGAATTGTGCTTAATACAAGAAAGTAGAATATGGATTTAAAACTCATAATTTTCGGAATAAAGTAAGTAGCTATTCAGCAAAAAAATAAAAGAGAAAGGGGCACTATAGATGTGCCGCTTTCTCTTTTATTGAAAGATTATATTCATTAGTATTCCCTCCAGTAATCTATATTTGAAGACGCCGGAGTAATTGACAAATTTAGTATGATTCTTATTTAAATTCATTTTTTGAGTTACTAACCGCCTTACGCACACTGCCATATTTTTTTAAAAGGTCAGCCGCCTTGGCTTCATCAACATCAAGTTCCTCCATGATCATCCTGGTTCCCCGGCCAACGAGCTTCTTATTGGAAAGTTGCATATCCACCATCTTATTGCCTTTTACCCGGCCTAATTTGATCATAACCGAAGTAGAGATCATATTCAATACCAGCTTTTGGGCGGTACCGGCTTTCATTCTGGTACTTCCGGTAACGAACTCGGGACCTGTTACTACTTCAATTGGGTATTCTGAAGCTTCAGCGAGTGGACTGCCTGAGCTACAGGTTATGCAGCCGGTAACTATTCCATTATCCCGAGCATCTTTAATTCCTCCTATCACATATGGAGTAGTTCCTGAGGCGGCAATGCCCACCAGGATATCTTCTTTCGAAATTTTATATTTCTGCAGGTCTTTCCAGGCTTGCTGAGTGTCATCCTCAGCGTTTTCCACGGCATTTCTTAAGGCAGTATCACCTCCGGCAATAAGCCCAATGACCATATCATCGGTTACCCCGAAAGTTGGTGGACATTCAGAAGCATCTAAGACCCCCAATCTGCCACTGGTCCCGGCTCCTATATAGAAAAGTCGTCCCCCGTTTTCCATTTTGGAAACAATAATATCCACCAGTATCTGAATGGCTGGAATTTGTTTCTCCACGCTTTTCGGAACACTTTTGTCCTCCTCATTAATATTGGTGAGCAACTCAGTAGTGCTCATCTTCTCTAAATCGTTATAGTTAGAAGATCTTTCAGTATCAGGGTTTTTCTTCATTTTCACAGCAATTTTTTTATTTTGAAAAAGGTATAAATCCAGAGAAAACTCCGTTACTTCTTTCTGAATTCCAGTTAACTTCAGGAGTACGGTAATAATCAACCTTCATTCTATCCAGTCTTTCCCCATGTTTTCCAAGTCTATTTAAAAAATCCTTATACTCACGGTTTTCAGTTTTACTCCAACCCACTTCAGCCAGAGCAATACTTCTTGGCCAGAACCTATCATCAAGCGCTGAATCGCTTAAGACCATTTCTGTCCACACCGGTGCTTCCACCCCAAGTACACTTGGATTATCAGATTTAAAATCATATACATTTTTCAATGAAACTCCATCTTCCTTGCACCAGTTATTGGTAGACTCCTGACCTTCAACATTAGCATGATCAAAATAAAAACTTGAGCAAATAGATTCAATTACCTTAACGTCTACTACACTTTCAACCTCCCCGTGCCAGCGCTGACTTATAAAACTTGAATCAACTTCTGCCTTGGTAGCTTCCTCCCATCCTATAGTTGTTTTACCCAAACCTCTCACGATTGAATCGGCTTTTACCATAAACTCTTCGTATAAAGGATCTTCGATCTCATCTCCTCCAATATGCAGCCATGGACCTTCGGTTATTTCGGCCATTTCTCCCATTACTGTAGCTACAAAATCGTAGGTTTCAGGATTCTCCAGACAAAACTTGCTCCAACCAACATTGTATTCGTGATATAATGCAGGAGGTGTAGCCCGGGCCGGAGTTAGATTGGCGAATTCATCGCAATTGAGTTCAGGGTAGGCCATAAGGGCAGAGTAATTATGCCCCGGCATGTCTATTTCGGGAATTATAATAATATTTCTGGCAGCGGCATATTCCTGGATATCTTTATATTCATCCTGGGTTAAAAATCCGGATCTCCCACCTTTCACAGCTCCTTTACTACCAACTTCAGTAAGTTTAGGTAATTGTTTGATCTCAATTCTCCATCCCTGATCGTCGGTAAGATGAAGATGTAGCCGGTTAAGCTTATAAAAAGCCATTCGGTCTAAGTGTTTTTTAATGTATTCGGGGCCAAAGAAACTTCTTGAGATATCGATCATAGTGCCACGCCATTCATACTTTGGTACATCGGTGATAGCTACCTGTTTTAATTTAATTTTTCCAGAGATCTTTTCGGTTTCTATTTCTGCAGGAAACATTTGTCTAAGGCTTTGGATCGCATAAAACAATCCGGCTTCAGTGGCTGCCAGAAGACTCACCTTGTTTTCGGTGATATTAAGTTTATAGCCCTCGTCCCCAAGGCTTTCCTTCAGGGTTTTATCTATTTTTAATGAAAATCCAAGACAATCTTCTCCCTCCATCGGGAAGCTTTGGGTATTGGTGTTTTTCAGCAATTGTTGCAGCCAGGCAGCCGATGCTTTCGCTTCGGAATTGTAACAAACCACTGTTTTTTCTGGAAGAGTAAAAACACCCTCTTTCCATAGAATTTCTGCCGGCTGCGGTATAATTGCCGGATTTTCTGCAATAACTTCCTGAGCAGCGCCCCCAAATGGAAGCCACAACATCAGTATAGATATTAAGTTTAATATGGTATTTTTCATAACTAAAAGGTTTATTTAATTTTGTGTCCTTTGGCTGCGAAGAACCAAATATAAAGGTAACTAGGTATTACAATCCAATAAGCCGACTGTGTATCAAAAGTATCGGCTAAATAACCATAAACAAGCGGCAATATAGCTCCGCCGGCCAGCGCCATAATTAGGAATGAAGAACCCATTTTAGTAAATCTTCCTAATCCGTTTAATGCTAGAGGCCAAATAGCAGGAAATACTAAAGCGTTAGCTAAACCTAATAGAGAAATAGAAAGCACTGAAATATAACCATCAGTAAAAATTGCGCTCAGGCCAAGGATAATTCCAAGAATACCCGAAATCTGCAATGCTTTTTGCTGGCTGATATATTTCGGAATAGTGACAGTACCAATTAAGTAACCCACAATCATTGCAATTAAGGTATAAGTAGTGAAATATTTAGCAATATCTGTGGAAATTCCCTGCCCATCACGGGCGTAGCTAATTACGGTGTCACCTGCAATTACTTCTACCCCCACATATAAGAACATCGCGAGGGTTCCTAATAATAAATTAGGAAACTGAAGGACGCTGGTTTTGCTTTTATTGGCAGCAGCAAGGGTTTCATCTTCCCCATCGGTTTCAATTTCGGGCAAGGCCGAATAATAGATTAGAACAGAAAGACCAACCAAAATAACAGCCATGACGACATACGGCGTAATTACCAGAGAGGCAAGTTCATCAAGTTCAGCTGCTTTTGCGGCCGCCCCCATTCCTTCCAGTCTTGCTTCTATAGCATCCATATTTTTTAACAGGATCGCACCAAAAATTATTGGAGCTAAAGCCCCGGCTACTTTATTGGCAATTCCCATTATACTAATTCGCTTGGCAGCACTTTCTATCGGGCCAAGAATAGTGATATATGGGTTTGCTGCCGATTGCAGTAAAGCGAGCCCCGTCCCCTGAACGAACAATCCAAAAAGAAACATTGCATAAGTTCTGGACATAGCTGCGGGAATAAAAATCAAAGCCCCAATTGCCATAACCACAAGCCCAAGAGACATTCCGTTTTTAAAGCCCGTTTTCTTTAAAACCCATGCAGAAGGAATTGCCATTACAAAATAAGAGATGTAAGAAGCAAAAGCAACAAGGTAAGATTCAAAATTATTTAATTGGCTGGCTGTTTTTAAAAAGGGAATCAGCACAGAATTTAGCCAGGTAACAAATCCGAAAATAAAAAATAACGCACCTATAATGATTATTGACCTGTTAGTGCTTTGACTACTTGATTGATCCTGTACTCCCATTTTTTAGTTTTATTAATTAGTTGAGATTTTGGAAGGCTTATTAAGCACTAATAAACTTAAACCAAAAATCCTACTTACAAAAAAAAGAAACTTTTTTAGAACGGATAGACACTTACCTAAGTTTTTTTAAGAAATAACAATAGATTTCTTATTTTTTTATTTATAAAAGAAGTTATAAAGTTTTTCCTCCAAGAATAAACTTGTTTTCTATCTATATTGGAAACGGCTTAAATAAACTATATTTGTAGCCTTAAATTCGGGGCTGTCAAAAAGTGCTGGAAATCCTTAGATTTGATTTTATAGTATTGTTTTTTAGATACATAAGAGAATTCTACTAACGAAACAAATCTTTTTGAACAGACTCACTCAAAATTTTTTATGAAGCATATTAGAAACTTCTGCATAATTGCTCACATTGATCATGGAAAAAGTACCCTGGCTGACAGGTTACTGGATTTTACAGGTTCGGTTACTGATCGGGAAAAACAGGAACAATTGCTGGACAGTATGGATTTGGAACGCGAGCGTGGCATCACTATTAAAAGTCATGCTATCCAGATGGATTATATTCATGAAGGTGAAAGTTATGTTCTAAACCTCATCGATACTCCTGGTCACGTAGATTTTTCCTATGAAGTTTCCCGGTCTATTGCGGCCTGTGAAGGAGCCCTTCTTATAGTTGATGCTGCTCAAAGCATACAGGCTCAAACAATCTCAAACCTTTATCTTGCTCTGGAAAACGACCTGGAAATTATCCCGGTTCTAAATAAAGTTGATCTTCCCAGTGCTAATCCTGAAGAAGTTACCGATGATATCGTAGATCTTCTGGGCTGTGATGCTTCTGATGTTATTCCTGCCAGCGCCAAAACCGGCCTGGGAATAGAGGAGATTCTACACGCCATTATCACCCGAATACCAGCACCTAGCGGAAAAGTAGATGCGCCTTTAAGAGCACTTGTTTTCGATTCTGTTTATAATCCCTTCCGTGGCGTAGAGACTTTGTTTAGGGTGATTAACGGGAGTATAAAAAAGGGGCAACATATAAAATTTGTAGCCACGGGGAAAGATTATTATGCCGATGAAGTAGGAACCCTGAAACTAAAACAACATCCTAAAAAAGAAATTAAAACCGGAGATGTTGGTTACCTCATCACGGGAATTAAAGATGCCCGGGAAGTAAAAGTAGGTGATACTATTACTGATGCAAAAAATCCAACCACCGAGGCTGTTGCCGGTTTTGAGGATGTGAAACCAATGGTTTTCGCCGGGATTTATCCTGTAGACACTGAGGATTACGAAGAGTTGAGAGCTTCTATGGAAAAACTTCAGCTTAATGACGCTTCGCTGGTTTTCACTCCTGAAAGTTCTGCTGCTCTCGGATTTGGTTTCCGTTGTGGTTTTCTTGGAATGTTACACCTGGAGATTATACAGGAACGTCTTGAGCGGGAATTTGATATGACCGTTATAACTACGGTACCCAACGTATCTTACCATGCCTATACCAACAAGAACCCAGAGGAGGTTATTCTGGTAAACAATCCTTCAGATCTTCCTGAACCTTCCTCCCTCAACCGTGTGGAAGAACCCTATATTAAGGCAAGTATCATCACCAAAGCCGATTATGTTGGTCCAGTGATGAATTTGTGTATCGAGAAACGCGGGGAGATTACCAATCAAACATATTTAACTCCTGAAAGAGTTGAACTCAGTTTTGATATGCCCCTGGCAGAAATAGTTTTCGATTTTTACGACAGACTAAAAACCGTATCGAGAGGATATGCGTCTTTTGACTATTCTCCTATTGGGTTGCGACAGTCCAAACTTGTAAAAGTGGATATCCTGCTTAATGCCAATAAGGTAGATGCGCTTTCCGCATTACTGCACGTTGATAATGCTTATGATATTGGAAAAAAGATGTGCGAAAAGCTTAGGGAACTTATTCCAAGACAGCAGTTTGATATTCCAATTCAAGCGGCAATTGGTGCAAAGATTATCGCCCGTGAAACGGTAAAAGCATTACGAAAAGATGTTACCGCCAAGTGTTATGGTGGAGATATCTCCCGAAAAAGAAAACTTCTTGAAAAGCAGAAAAAAGGGAAAAAACGTATGCGTCAGGTTGGGAATGTAGAAATTCCGCAGGAAGCATTTATGGCGGTATTGAAACTTAACGATTAATTTTTTAAAATGTCTAGTCCTAAATAACCGATACAGATTATTAAAGGATTAAATTTATTAATTAAAGCTGAACAATGTTCCCATTGTTCAGCTTTTTTGATTTATACTGTTTTCTTTTCAAGGTGCTTTGCTTGTGCATTTTATTTGGTG
>NZ_DATCSO010000089.1:0-13832 GCF_036568425.1 Salegentibacter sp.
GTATAAGTATCTCAGCTGAACCAGGATCTAAATCCTCACCATACGCCATTGTTTCGAATATTTTGCCTTCTTGCCTTCAAAATCAAATTCATTTTGATAGTCTCCAAAATGGACATATTCATGAAGAAGAACAGACCACCCCCAACCGAGAACCCAAAACCGAGAACTCACAACTCACAACCGAAAACCCAAAACCGAGAACCCACAACTCACAACCGAGAACCGTCACTTCTTATAAAACGGTATTAGGTAGGATATCCCATAGCTGTAGCCAACACCAAAATTGCTGTCGTCGTAGGTACGGTTAAATCCGGGGATAGTGAGGTTGTCAAAGTTGTTCGGCGTTTTTTGAAAAAGCCTGCGTTTTATCTGAACATTGGCCGAGAGATAAAGATTATTGAGGAGCTCTACCTTCAAGCCTCCAATTAATTCTATCCAGCTGGCGTTAAGTCCGCTGTTTTCTATCATTACATCCCGCACATCGGGCCCAAAGAATTGAGAGGTATTGTAAATAGTGTATTCGTGAAGCTCCTGGGTGAAAGTGGCAAATCCATACCGCAAACCGGCAAAGATCATATTCTCCATCCCGGTCCAGTTCTCATAAGCGTTATAATCTACGCCTATTTTTGCATATTGGCCGGTAGAAACCACGCTTATATTATCTTCAGAAAAAGGAAGGCTTTCAGACCCGATTTCGGCCGCGGCATAGAAATTATCATATACCCGGTAATCGCCCATGATCTCAAATCCCTCATAATCATCCTGGAGAAAACTACGGGCCAGTTTGCTAAGGTCGGTTCCTACCCGTATGCCGTATTTCTCCCGCTGGTCTATAGTATCAAGAGCTGTAGGTTCCTGTGCGAACAAAAAACCTGTGGCCAGCAAAAAGATCAGGCTAGTAGAAAATAGAGATATGGTGATTTGTTTCATCTTCAACTTCGGTTTGTTCTATAGTATAATTTTGAATCCAGGCTTCATCGTCTCCTGAATCTATGTTTAGCCTTAGATCAGAATAAATCACTTTGTAGGCACAGGCCCGGTTTACATAAACCTGCTCCCGGCCATAGGTGAATCTTAAAATATCGGTGTTTGGGATAAGGATATTTGGATCATCCCCGTCCTCATCCTCATCTTCATCGATCTCCCGGGCATTTATGGTAAATGCATATTCGGTGTTATCTTCAAAGGTTTTCAGCGGAATGGCGATACTATCAACATTTACCCTGTTGAGAAGAATAGAATCTCTTTCCTGGTCCCAAACACGTAAATTAGTGGGAGACCTGGTTTCTTCCGGTTCCTCGATATCAAAGAACTTTATGATAAGCAGGGGAGTGGTATCGGTAGAGGCGGGACATAGGTCATCACGCTGGCACCCGGAAAAAAGGAATATTCCGAAACTAACTAGAATGATTTTTAAAAAGATCTTATTCATCTATTTATATGTTAACCCGAACCCGGGAATTTGACACAGCCTCTTAAATTTTAGCCTAAACCTTCACCATTTATGCTGCCATGAGCTTCCCGGCCCCAGCCATTCACATACTAATTCAAAACATGGAAGGTATCACAGGCTCTAAAATATTAGCCTAAACTTCCCCCATTTCTGGTTCCGGCGGCTTGCCGGTCGGCCGGCTTTCTAAACATACCACATTTTCTACGTGGTGGGTTTGCGGGAACATATCTACGGGTTGAACTTTGGTCACCTTGTAATGCTCGTCCAGCAGTGCCAAATCCCTCGCCTGGGTAGCCGAATTACAACTCACATAAACAATTCGCTTTGGCAAGATACCAATTATTTGGGCTACCACGTCTTTATGCATTCCGTCCCTCGGCGGATCGGTGATGATAAGGTCGGGATGCCCGTGTTCATTGATAAAGCTATCGGTAAAGACCTTCTTCATATCCCCAACGTAGAATTCGGTATTGGTAATTCCGTTGCGCTCGGCATTTTCCTTAGCGTCCTCTATGGCCTCCGGTACTGCTTCAACCCCGATTACCTTTTTAGCATTTTTCGCCACAAATTGGGCGATGGTTCCCGTTCCGGTGTACAAATCGTAAACCAGTTCATCTCCACTTAGATCGGCAAAGTTTCTCGCAACCTTATAAAGTTCGTAAGCCTGTGCCGAATTGGTTTGATAAAAGGATTTTGCGTTTATTTTGAATTTTAAGCCTTCCATCTCCTCAAAGATATGGTCGCGACCCTTATAGCAGATTACTTCCTGGTCGTAAATGGTGTCGTTGCCTTTTCCGTTAATCACATACTGCAACGAGGTAATCTCAGGAAATTTTTCTGCAAGGGCATCCATTAGCAACTGCCGTTTAACCTTATCTTCTTTGAAAAACTGAATCAGCACCATAATTTCTCCGGTAGAAGAGGTGCGGATCATCAGGGTACGCAACAAGCCACTCTGTTCACGGGTATTGAAGAATTGCAGTCCGTTTTCTGTAGCGAATTCTTTTACGAAATTCCTGATGGCATTGCTGGGGTCTTCCTGTAAATGACATTTTTCGATATCCAGGATCTTGTCCCACATCCCCGGAATATGAAAACCAAGGGCGTTCTTGTCTTCGATATCCTCCCCGCTTTGGATCTCTTCTATAGTGAGCCATCTACTGTCACTAAAAGAAAATTCCATTTTGTTACGGTAAAAATAGATCTCTTTGCTCCCTAGAATAGGGGTGACTTCGGGTAACTCGATCTTGCCTATGCGTTGCAGGTTATTTAACACCTCATTCTCCTTGTATTCCAGCTGGTATTTATATTCCATATTCTGCCACTTGCAGCCTCCACAAACGCCAAAATGCCGGCAAACCGGCTCGGTGCGTTTATCAGATAATGTATGGAATTTTACTGCGGTGCCCTGGTAAAAGGCACGCCGCTTTTTGGTGGTTTGTACATCGGCGATATCACCGGGTACTGCATTGTCTATAAAGATCACTTTTCCGTCCGGAGCCTTGGCGATACTCTTGCCTTTTGCGCCGGCGTCAATAACTTCAACAGCTTCAAAGAGCTTGTTTTTATTCCTTCTTGCCATAGCGCAAAAATAGGATAATTGCTAAGATTTAATAGCCCGGCCCTTGAAAAATTCAGGAAACATTTAGTAATTTGCAGGAATTCAAATTTTGGATGATTTCTCTCCAAACCTGAAGTCTTTCAGTTTAAAGAAGGAATTGCAAAAAAGTAATATAAAAATATTAAAAATGCCATTAACCAAAATTTCAACTTCAGAAGAAGCGATTAAACTAGAAGATAAGTACGGAGCACATAATTATCACCCGCTACCAGTGGTTTTAAGTCGTGGCGAAGGGGTACATGTATGGGATGTTGAAGGAAAAAAATACTACGATTTTCTCTCGGCTTATTCTGCTGTAAATCAGGGGCATTGCCATCCAAAAATAGTTGATGCTCTATGCAATCAAGCCGCTAAACTAACGCTTACCTCCCGGGCCTTCCATAATGATGTACTGGGGCCTTATGAGAAGTTTGCTTCAGAATACTTTAATTTCGACAAACTTCTGCCTATGAACACAGGCGCAGAAGCGGTTGAAACCGCTATAAAGATCGCCAGAAAATGGGCCTATGAGAAGAAAGGGGTGGAGGAAACCGAAGCCCAGATCGTGGTTTGCGAGAATAATTTCCACGGAAGAACAACTACCATCATCTCTTTCTCCAACGATGAAGGAGCAAGAAAAAACTTTGGACCATACACCCCCGGATTCCTGAAGATTCCTTACGATAACCTGGAAGCCCTGGAAGAAACGCTTAAAAGCAACGATAATATCGCCGGATTTATGGTGGAGCCTATTCAGGGTGAAGCCGGAGTCTTTGTGCCTTCTGAAGGCTATCTCAAGCGCGCTAAAGAGATTTGTGAAGAACATAATGTACTTTTCATTGCCGATGAGGTGCAAACAGGAATTGCCCGTACCGGGAGATTACTGGCCGTAGATCACGAAGAAGTAAAACCCGATATCCTTATCCTCGGAAAAGCTATTTCGGGTGGCGTATATCCTGTATCTGCAGTATTGGCCAACGATACTGTGATGGAAGTGATCAAACCCGGGCAACACGGTTCTACCTTTGGCGGAAATCCACTGGCCGGCGCAGTAGCTACTGCAGCTCTGGAAGTAATAAGAGACGAAAAACTTGAAGAAAATGCCGAAAAAATGGGTGGCCTCTTCCGAAGGTTGATGAATGATTACATCAGGGATTCTAAAATTGTGGAACTCGTACGCGGGAAAGGGCTGCTGAATGCTATCGTGATTAACGATTCCCCCGAAGGAGATACGGCATGGAATATTTGTATGGCCCTGAAAGAAAACGGACTCCTGGCAAAACCAACGCATGGGAACATCATTCGTTTTGCACCTCCACTGGTTATGAATGAAGAACAGCTTAGGGATTGTGTTGATATTATCACTACAACTCTTAAGGAATTTGAAAAGTAAAATTCTGTTATGATTTTATAATGAAAAGCCCGCCTGTTTAGGTGGGCTTTTTTTGCTCGCCATCCTGAACATTATTCATGCCGCAGGTAAGAATGCCGTCATCCTGAACCTGATTCAGGATCTCATTAGAGTAAGTTTTCAAACAAATGCATGATTCAGGATTCCCTCAGAGCATCGTCACCCTGAACTTGATTCAGGATCTCATTTGAGTGAGATTATGCAAGAGCTTTCCTATATTATGAGATACCGGATCAAGGCCGGTATGACGGTTTTTAGGAGCGTCACCTAAAGTTGATTCAGACTCTCATGAAAGTATCGTCACCCTGAACCTGATTCAGGGTCTCATTTGAGTAAGAGAGAAGCACTCATTTTGAAGACACAAGCCAATTTAAATCTGTTCCAGAAAATTATTGCTCCATAGACCTTAAGATTTCCTCCATAGCCTGCTGATATCCTTCAATTCCGCCGTAAACAAAGAACATTACAACAGAAGCGATTAGGTTCAGACCGCTTAATACCAGTCCAATTATAGCCAGGACCCTTCCTGTTTTTACATTCTCAAACCCGGTATATAATTCGGGATTGGCATTGTAGATCTCGGTGGCGCGTTTGGCCATAACCAGGGCAATTATCCCGAAGATAACTCCTAAAATTCCATAACAGCAACAACCTATAATAGACAGTATTCCAAAGATTAGAATAATCGTAGAATTGGGTAATTGTGTGCGTTCCATAAATAAGCATTATTTGGTTAGTTGAATGAATTCATACATTTTATAGCCATAATTTACCGCCATAACTGTCCCTGCAAAAATGATCAGGCCTATTTTTACCTGGAAATCCCCTCTGAATTTATAAAAGAGATTGAAGACCAAAAAGGCAAGTAGCAGAAGTATGGGATAGATAGCCGGGTACATGTAAAAAGCTTCGATGAAATTTCCCTGAAAAAAAAGGATTGCTGCACGTTGACCACCGCAGCCAAAACATTCAACTCCCAATAGGCTTTTGTTCATGCATGGCAACATAAATTCTTCCATATCTACTTTTTTAGAAGTAATTTTTTATTGGTAATACGGTTATCCAAAGTTTTAACTTTAACGATATACACTGCATCCCGCAGGTTTCCAGTATAAAAATAATCATAATGTTTGTTTTCGTAATTCTTTTTACTGAAAATCATGCTGCCCATCAGATTGAATACCTGAATCTCCTTCAGTATTTTTCCTGTTATCACTTCTACCTGTTGTAAGTTTTTATTATAAAAAATTTCAGCGGTTTCAGTAGGTTCAAAATAATCTCCGTCTTCTTCGGGAAGTTGAGGTTGAGGTTCTTCCGGAACTTCTTCTCTAAAACCTAAATAAAACCTGTTTTCATAATTCCCGGTCTGCAACTCGATTTCAAAATCAGATTCATAGAGATTATGGGAAAGTTCTGTTTCAGCATCAAAAAGCATAATCGCTTTAGGAGAAAAATTTTCAGGGATTTCATAACTTATTTTCAATGAGGTCTTTTCTTTTATCGAAAAAAGGAGCGGGATCTTTTCTGCATTGTCGAAAGGTAAAACATTTATCAGGTAGGCGTCTCCGTCTATTATCCAGGCCGCGTCGGTATTTAAGCTGCCAAAAGCCACGGCATCCATCGCGTGGTCTGCTCCCGGAGTGGCATCATCTCTGAAAGCGATCAGCAATTGTCTAATATATAAGTCATCGAAACTGAAATTTAGCCTTAAGCTGGGAATGACTTGTTGGGCTGTTCTAAATTCTGAGTTGCCATTATTTTCTCTCATAAAAACACGCTGAGAATTTTGAAAACTGACCTGTCCGTTACTTTTTCCCATGATCATAAAACCCTGGGCGATAGGACTAAATTCCCGCCCATAATGCTGTCCTGTACCGCCTGTGTTACCCGTTGGCTTTGCCGATTCATCATAATGCTGAAAGACTGCCGGGACGTAGGCACCAGCTCCGGGGGAATAAGCACCATAGCCACCTTCATAATCTTTGAGATAATGTGAGAAAGTATGGTCGGAATGATCCCAGAAATATGCTATTCCAGTGGCTGCAGTATTCTGAACAAGAAATTTTTTGAGGTTTAAGGCTGAAGGATATGGGTTTCCCACCAGTAAAACCTGGTCTTTCTGGATACTCATACTTATAAGGCCATCATTTGGTAACCCCCGAAAGTCGTAACGCTGCCGGTTCCCCGGATTGTTTAAGATTCCTTCTATGCTGTTTAAATTGGTGCCGTTTACTCCTTTCATGGTGAACCCCAGGCCCGCGGCCGGATTAAAATTAGCACCTATATACTCCCAGTCAGCATAAGTGCCTCCCTCAAATTTATAAAGCCAACGGACCGAGATGGTAAGCGGATTTGCCTTTCCGTCTAAAGCCGGGGAAAGCATAGCAGGTTTGCTTTCGGTTTTGCCTATAGGTTCATAAATAATCCTATCTACGGTTTTTGCTGCCCCCGAATTATCTCTAACTGGTAAACCCCAGTAATTGTAGTTGTAGGCATTGGCCCGACCTTCCTGGAAAACAGATAGTAGCCCATTGCCTGTATTTAAATTATTGGTTTTATCACCCTGTATGAGCTGCGCCTCCTTTCTAAGATATATGCTTGCTTCGGAAGTGGGATTCGGATTTTTTTCTAGGTGGATTCCCCCCTCCACATACAAAACCAGGTTTTTTGCATATAGAAAACTGCTCCCGGCCTTGGAAGGTGAAACACTTAATTGGGCAGAAACCTGATGAAAATAGAAAAACAGGAACAGGAAGTAAAAAAGCTTCATAATTACTTTAACTTTGTCACTTGCAAGTTCCCTTGAAAAAATTGAATTCAGAATAAGGGGTTTCTGGTAAAATTGATCTGAAATGAAGAATACACAATTAATAAATACAATTCTTATTGTAGTTGGTGGTGGATTGTTGCTTTATGCCATCACCGTTGAAAATGCTAACCAATATCTTAAGATAGCCGGTTTGGTTATTATTATGTTCGGCCTCTTTAGAGCAACAAATTTCTGGGTAGTTACTAAAGATGACCATAAAGAAGAAAACAAAGAAGATAAGCAGTAATGGAATTCAAACGCGGAGATAAAATAGCGGCTCTTGATGATGACCTTGAAGGAGTAGTGGTGAAAACCGATGAAACATCTGTAACCATAGAGACTCCCGATGGCTTTGAGATGGAGTTTTCCCCTTCGGAATTGGTGAAGATCGAAACTCCTTTTGAGGAGCTCCCGGTAGATATGGACCTGGACCGGGTACTGGAGGAAAAGCAAATTCCCAGGAAACCCAAATCAAAACGCGTTAGGCCCAAAGAACGGAATGCTCCGCCTATGGAGGTAGACCTTCATATTGAAAAACTGGTCAATAATTATCGCGGGATGAATAACTTTGATATCCTAAATCTGCAGATGGAAACCGCTAAAAGACAATTGGAATTTGCGATGAGAAAACGCATTCAGAAAATTGTATTTATTCATGGGATCGGTGAAGGCGTTTTAAAGGCTGAACTGGATTACCTGCTTGGCCGCTACGATAACCTTAAATTTTACGATGCCGATTATCAAAAATACGGGCAGGGAGCTACAGAAGTTTATTTCTTTCAGAATAATTAGCCCTGAAATTACTGCGCTTCGGTATTATTTTCTTCCTCCGGATTTTCCTCTTCAGTTTCTAAACTACTTACCCCGGAAACACTATAATACCCCAGGTTATACTCATCAAATCGTATTTCTTCCCCGCTGCCATCCTGTTTTACGAAATTGAAATTCCTTATCACAATATCAGAACGGTAGTTGCGATTAATCGAATGGTCAATAACCTGATTATGCTCATTATAGGGTTCGGTTAACTCCGGGTTAAGGTAATTGGGCCTGTCGGCAAGTTGTAGGCTCTGCGGGTTAAGCAAATCGTCACTACTTACTTCATATTTGCTGAGCGAGCCATCGCCATCATCATCAGGGTCGAGGTAATTTGGAATACCGTCTTCGTCGGTATCTCTGTAGCCTTCTGCGGTAGGATCGCCGTCACCGGTTCTTATTTCGGTACTTGTGCGTACATTATCGCCATCGTCATCAATATCCAGGTAATTAGGGATTCCGTCAGCATCGGTGTCGAGATGGGTATCGCTTCCTGAATTTTGCGCCTCATCCGGGTTCATTCCTTCATCTATATTTTCTATACCGTCTTTGTCGGCATCATCCTGTGGACCTATATCATTAAAACGGGTATTTATTACCACGCTTCCTTCGGTAGTTATATATTCATCTATAACGCCGGGATCCTTAGAGGGCACAGCCTTGCAGAAATAATCACTGGGTATTTCACCATCATAGAGCCTATAGATCATTTTGTTATCTCCGGTTAATTCTATCTCTATCGGCTCGTTGGTATTACGACTCAAAAGCAACTGATTTTCATCTAATTGCCTGGACGTTAATTGCAGCGTCATAGATTCGTAAACATCATTGTTATTGATCACATAAAGCACCTTCTGATCTCCTAACCCACATAGTTTGAGCTGACTGTTTTCCAGATCAAAAGTGGTGACTATAATGTCCCCGTTATCACAGGAACTTATTCCCAGGAAAATGATGAAAATTAAAAAAACCTTTTTCATTAATGTGCTTTTCAACAAAAATAGCGGAATTAAGGATTTTCACCCCCTTTATCCTTAAAATTATTTTTATTTCGTTTAATTTTGTTTTTAATGAAAAACGTATACTTAGACTCTGCCGCAACCACGCAAATGCGTGAGAAAGTGATCACCCGAATGACCGACGTAATGAAAGAGGTTTACGGGAATCCTTCATCTACCCATAGCTTCGGAAGATCTGCTAAATCTCTGGTGGAACAGGCCAGAAAAACCGTAGCGAAATACCTGAATGTTAAACCAGCCGAGATCGTTTTCACCTCCGGGGGAACCGAAGCTGATAACCTCGCGTTAAATTCTGCAGTGCGCGATCTTGGCGTGGAACGTATCATTACTACCAAAATAGAGCATCATGCGGTGCTTTATACCATTAACCAGCTGCAGGAATGTTATGATATTAAGGTTGATTACCTCGATCTTGATTCTTGCGGAAATGCTGATCTGGATCAGTTGGAGGAACTCCTGAAAAATTCAGATGAGAAATCCCTTGTGAGCCTGATGCATATTAACAACGAAGTAGGAAACCGCCTTGATATTAAAAAAGCAGGGGAGATTGCTCATACCTATAATGCGCTTTTCCATTCTGATACCGTACAATCGGTAGGGCATTATGAGCTTGATTTTAGTGAGATCCCGGTGGATTTTACTGCGGTGAGCGCTCATAAATTCCATGGTCCGAAAGGTGTAGGTTTTGCCTTTGTGAGAAAAAATACCGGCTTGAAGCCGCTTATTTTTGGTGGGGAACAGGAACGCGGGCACCGCGCCGGAACCGAAAGTGTACATAATATCGTTGGCCTTGAAGAAGCTTTGAAATTATCTCTTGAAAACCTGGAAGAGGAAAAGGCTTATGTTTCAGAACTCAAAGAATATTTTATAGAAAAAATTAAACAGCAGATTCCGGAAGCCAAATTTAACGGGAACTGTGAAGATGCGGATGGTAGTACCTATACCCTTGTGAACGTTTGTTTGCCGGTACCTCCCCAAAAAGCCCTGATGCTGCTTTTTCAACTTGACCTCAAAGGAATTGCCTGTTCCAAAGGAAGCGCCTGCCAGAGCGGAAGCGATAAAGGTTCGCATGTTCTTAACGAGTTCCTTTCGGAAGAAGACCTCGCGAAACCATCCCTAAGGTTCTCTTTTTCACATTATAACACCAAAGAAGAACTCGATTATGTCGTGAAAACCCTTAAGGAATTCATTGAATCCTAAACCGGATACGGAGTGATTTTTTTTTGAGATACCTTCCTGCCGTTGAATTCTATTAAGGATATTCTAACCGGTATGATGCCTTGCCTTTAGACGAGCTTTGCAGTTAATTATCGCTATATAAATTTTAGGTGCCGATGAGCTGTTTTTTCTGCCTCCGACTAGCAAAGGGAGAGGAAAGCACTTGCCAAAAAGTCACCTCCACCAATGGCGCCATTTTTTGTTTCGTTTTTTGGACGTTCAAAAAATGAAAGGAAGAACAATCCTCAAAAGGTCTTTAGCATACCTGATTAATTCATAAAAACTGGAAAACCTGAACAAGGCCACAATTTTCATATCTTTCCTGTAAAATAAAGTCTATTTTGGGTTACCCGGGCATTCAAATCACTTTTCAACCTCGTTTTTTGTTAAGATTCTCAGATTAGCATGCTCGTGCTTTTTTTAAATAATTTAATTTACATAATATTGATAATTCAAAATCCACTGGATAACCAATCCAATATTTGAAAAATATGAGCCAGAATATAGAAAAGCTTAACAATAAAATTGAACAAGCCCACCTGGGCGGAGGAAAAAAACGTATTGAAAGTCAGCATTCAAAAAAGAAACTTACCGCCCGTGAACGTGTGGATTACCTGCTCGATGAATCGTCTTTTGAGGAAATAGGTATTTTAGTTACTCACCGTACCACCGACTTCGGGATGGATAAACAGAAATTTTACGGAGATGGCGTGGTAACCGGCTATGGAACTATAAATGGTCGCCTGGTATATGTTTTTGCCCAGGATTTTACCGTTTTTGGAGGTTCCCTTTCTGAAACCCATGCCGAAAAGATCTGCAAGGTGATGGACCTCGCCATGAAAGTTGGAGCTCCATTAATAGGTCTCAACGATTCAGGAGGCGCACGAATCCAGGAAGGAGTAAAATCTCTTGGTGGCTATGCCGATATTTTTCACCGGAATGTAAAAGCCTCGGGAGTTATTCCGCAGATATCCGCAATAATGGGGCCTTGTGCAGGGGGAGCGGTTTATTCGCCTGCCATGACAGATTTTACCTTTATGGTTCAGGATACGAGTTATATGTTTGTAACCGGGCCTAATGTGGTAAAAACCGTTACCAATGAAGAAGTGACTTCCGAAGAACTGGGGGGAGCGACTACCCACGCCACTAAATCGGGGGTAACCCATCGCACCGCGGTGAACGATATTGGTTGTCTTGAAGATATCAAACAGCTTATCAGCTATATGCCACAAAGCAATAAGCAAAGCCCGGAAAAACTTCCTTTTAATCCCGGAGACGAATTCAGAGATCAGCTGGAAAGTATCGTACCCGATAGTTCCAGCAAACCTTATGATATGCACGAGGTTATAAACGGAATAATAGATGAGGATAGCTTCTTTGAGATCCATAAGGATTATGCTGATAATATAATTGTGGGATTCGCAAGATTAGGAGGGCGTAGTATAGGGATTGTGGCCAATCAACCAATGAGCCTTGCAGGTGTGCTGGATGTTGATTCCTCTAAAAAGGCAGCCCGTTTTACCCGTTTCTGCGATTGTTTTAATATCCCTTTACTTGTCCTGGTAGACGTGCCGGGCTTCCTGCCGGGAACCGACCAGGAGTGGAACGGAATTATTCTAAACGGTGCGAAATTGCTCTATGCACTTAGTGAGGCTACAGTGCCTAAGGTGACTCTTATTACCCGTAAAGCCTATGGTGGTGCCTATGATGTGATGAACTCGAAGCACATTGGCGCCGATCTTAACTTTGCATGGCCAACAGCCGAGATCGCCGTAATGGGTGCAAAAGGAGCCAGTGAGATCATCTTCCGGAAAGAAATAAAAGAAGCCGAAGACCCTGCAGCTAAACTTGCTGAAAAAGAAGAAGAATATGCCGAAAAATTCGCCAATCCTTTTGAGGCAGCCCAGCGCGGATTTATTGATGAAGTGATAATGCCTCGGGAAACCCGTAGAAAACTTCTCAAAGGATTCAGTATGTTGGAAAATAAGGAGGTTCTTAGACCAGATAGGAAACACGGGAATATTCCGCTATAGAAAATTAAATCGCAAATACTAAACTAACTAAAATTATGACTAAGGAACAGCAAAACGCTAAACTTAAATTTGAAAGGAAAGATCTGGAACTCGAATTTACCAGCCAAAGAAAACTTAGGGAAGATGAATTACTTCTAAACCACGTTTTCGATGAGACCGAGCTTCCGGACTGGGAATAAGCTTTAGCCGGATGAAATTCAATAAAATAGTTTGCGTAGATAATACAAAACTTACCCGTGCCGCAATTAATGAACTTCAAAAGTACAGCGAAGACGGCGTAGATAATTATAGAGATTACCCTGAAGAGGAGGCTGAGGTTATAAAGCGTATAGGCAATGCTGAAGCTGTGTTGGTTTCCTGGAAAACCCAGCTCAATGAATCTGTAATTAAGCAATGTCCTAATCTTAAATACATTGGGATGTCCTGCAGCCTTTATGATGACGAATCTGCGAATGTAGCGGTGAACTTTGCCAGGGAACGCGGGATACGCGTTAAAGGAATTTTTGATTACGGCGATCCCGGAGTAGTGGAGTTTATAGCTTCAGAACTCGTAAGGTTGCTGCATGGGCTTGGCGAGCATCAATGGCAGGAAATGCCTGTAGAACTCACCAAACGTAAGATTGGGATTATAGGACTTGGAACTACCGGCCAAATGCTTGCTGAATGCCTTTTGCCTTTTGGGGCGCATCTTTATTACTTCAGCAGAACCCGGAAAAAGAAATGGGAGGAAAAAGGAGTTAAATACCTTCCCCTGGATGAATTCCTGGAGAAATCAGAAATTATTTCCTTTCATCTCCCCAGAAATACCAAATTGCTTAATAGCAGAGAGTTTGAGATTTTAGGCCAGGGAAAAATTATAATCAGTACTTCTCTCGGGCTTCCTTTTGAAGAAAAAGCCTTCCAGAAGTGGCTGAAAAATGAAGGAAATTTCGGTATCTTTGATGGTGATGCCAGGGAAGCACTTTCAGAAGCAACTTTGGCGGAAAAAAGCCTGATATCTTCAGAAAAAAGTGCCGGTTGGAGTAAAGAAACCCGGCAGAGACTTTCAGATAAAGTTCTAAAGAATATCAGGGAGTTTATTGATAATTAAAACCTTAAGTTTTTCAAGAAAGTTTGGGATAGGAGACGTGGTTTTTTCCTGTAACCTATGTTACTTATAACTTTCTTAAAATTTACTTAATTTGCAAGCAATTTAAAAAACACAGTATGGAATGGATTTTTGAACCATGGCCCTGGTATGTTGCGGGTCCGCTTATCGCTTTAATGATGTTTATCCTTATTTTTACTGGTAAGGATTTTGGGATGTCAGCTAACCTAAGAACTATGTGTTCCATGTGTGGAGCAGGTAAAAACATCGAATTTTTTAATTTTAATTGGAAATCTCAGCG
This sequence comes from Salegentibacter sp., assembly GCF_036568425.1. Taxonomy (GTDB): domain Bacteria; phylum Bacteroidota; class Bacteroidia; order Flavobacteriales; family Flavobacteriaceae; genus Salegentibacter. The sequence continues at coordinate 13,748 of NZ_DATCSO010000089.1, forward strand.
CTGGAACCTAATGGTGGTTGTTGGTGCAATTATCGGTGGTTTTATTGGTGCCAACGTTCTTACTGAAGATCCTTCCGTAGCGATT
>NZ_DATCSO010000090.1:0-5254 GCF_036568425.1 Salegentibacter sp.
GATTTAACAGTACAAAGATGGGGGAAAACCCCTATCGAAAACTAATTTTTTCGATGAGACAATCAAATACTCGTTGAAATACACTTTTGCCTAAAATTCACTAAAAACTACAACGTTATAGTGATTTTCGTTATGGAATAATTAATAAAAATAAGGAAAGACTAATTATAATTTACGGTTACCTGAAGATCTCCAACTGTATTATAAACCCCGGGTTTCTGGTTGGGATTCACATAAAGGCTGGCACCAACCTTAAGGCTTGCCGGGCCGGCCCCAAGCGAACTTTGGTCAAGCTCGGCAGTGAAATCCTGAAGTGTCATGGCTTCTCCTCCATTGCGAAGTTCATGCTTTCCCTGGGGCAGACTGATATTAAAGGAATACCCCCGTTGTCCCGTCACTAAGAAGGTAGCCGCTGAAACATTGGCAGCCTCTTTAAGTTCAAGCCCACCGGTGGCCGTCCTGGTATTATCGGGTTTTAAAATCACCGTGCCCCCATCACGGGCGTCGATATTAGCGAAGTTCATATGAGAAGTTGTGGTGATCCCAATAGGTTCTATGATTGTTGCCGAAGCCTTGAAATTAGCAGTGGCTGATGCCTGAGCACAGCAAGCTCCCCCAGCAAAAAGAAGGGTAAGAATAATAAATATTTTCAAGTAGTCTGTTTTCATAGCGGTAAATCATAGGGGCGACCTATTCTTTCCTAAAGTTAATAAGATTCATCATATTAACCGACCAAGTACCAAAATATTCGACGAAATGCACAATTGTTTAACCCCTGTTTAACCTTTACGGCTATAAAAGTTAAAAAAGGAATTTTTGTTTTAATAAAGATTGAGGGAGGCTCTGTTATATTATTAAGTCAAAAGCCACTATCTACCGACTATAGCCTGATTTATTGTCCCCTGTAGAAAATTACCGTACTAAGGGTTTTCAATAAAATATTGAGATCGAGGAAAATTCCACGATGTTTGATATAATAAAGATCATACTGAAGTTTCAGAAGACTATCGGTATGGCAGGTTCCGTAATCGGCCATTACCTGGGCCCAGCCGGTAAGCCCGGGTTTTATCACATGGCGGGCATCATAAAAAGGAATGCTTTCGGAAAGTTCCCGAACAAAAACCGGTCTTTCCGGACGGGGACCAATAAGGCTCATATCCCCTTTCAGGACATTATAAAATTGCGGGATCTCGTCAATCCGGGAGCGCCGCAGAAACTTTCCAAAGTTAGTCACCCGGCCATCGTTCTTTTCGGCATATCTGGGGCCGTTTGGCTCGGCATTCCGGGTCATAGTGCGTAACTTCAGAATACGAAAAACTCTACCATTCTTACCCACCCGTTCCTGCCTGTAAAACAAGGGTCCACGATTTGCCAGAAGATTCCCTATAAGAATTAATGGGAGAATAAGTATTCCGAAGAGCAGTCCCACCAAGGCGATTAGTAGGTCGAAAACGCGAAAAGCCAATAAATAAAATTTATTCTGATTGCTTCGACTAAAAGGAAAATACCGGTAGAAGTGCTTATCTACGTGTTCTACGGGAATTCGCCGCGTCACCTCCTCATAGACCTGGATATAATCCCTGATGGGGAAACCGGTTTTCAGGAGTTCGTTAAGTTGAGTATAGAGACTGAGCATCAGCCCCTTTTGGTATCCACTGGCAACCACGATCTCATTAATATGATGCGCCCTGATGGTATCGGAAAGTTTATCTACCTCAAACCTCAACAAGCCGCTGTCGTCGAGATCGTGATTGCCGCTATGATCGGTATTCACAAAACCCACCACCATATAATTAGGATCCGACTTCTGAAGGGAGTCTGCTATGAGGCGAATATCGAAAGAGTCTCCCACCACCAACACCCGCTTATAGAACCGGGGCGTGGAGATCAGGCTGATATAGGTAAGGCGCCACAGCAGCATAGCCAGGGCAATAGCCAGGAAGAAAAAGAGAATTTGCAATCGGTTTTCCGGAAGTACGGGCGTAATATAAGGAGTTAGCATAAAAAACAACAGCGTTAGGGCCGAGCTAAGCAGTACATTCTGTAGACTGGCATCCCACTGACTCGCTTTCCGGAGGTCATAAAGTTCAAAAACCGTATTAAAAATATTAAAATAAAAGACAAAGACCAGGGTCCAGGTCCAGGTATCGGAGGTGATTCGGAAGTAGTCGAATTCAAAAATAATCCCTACCAGGCTAAGGCTCAGCAAAACACAAAAGTTGTCGAACAGCCGAAGCAGGACCTTTCGCTCGGAAATTTCAAAATGAAACAGCGGACGTTGTTCCGACATAGTCTAGCTTGGTTATGAGGCTAAGATATAATTTTTTTGAGTTTTGGGTCTCTGGTTTAGTGCTGAGTTGGAATTTTTTCGATGAGGCTGGTTGAGCCTCAGTATTTGGAAAGGTATCGGAATATAGAATGGAGAGAGAGGAGAGTGAAAAGTGGGTTTTGGTTGTGAGTCTTGATAGCCAGGTTTCACCCAAAGAGCACGGAGGTTTTCGTGAAGGGCGCAAGAAGTCCTTTACCAATCCTACAAAACGACAAAGCCCTGTTGTGAGATTCGCCGTCGCTACTTCAAAAGGACAAAAAGTACGGGTACTGAAAATGAATTTGTCTACGTCATGCTGAACTTGATTCAGCATCTCATTTGAGTGAGCTTTGAAAGTCCACCAAAAATAACAAACTGGATGAGATTCCGGTTCAGGCCCGGAATGATGTCACACTTAGTGTCAAACTAAAAATGGATTCTCAAGCAGAGGCCGCAAAAGAGCACGGGTACTGAAAATGAATTTGTCTACGTCATGCTGAACTTGATTCAGCATCTCCTCTGAGTGAGCTTCAATTATCGACCGGAAAAAGCCAGTAGAATGAGATCCCGGATCAGGTCCGGGATGACGTTAAACTTTGAACGTTAAACACGGAACATTTTTCCCCATTCCACTTTCCACTAAAAATAATCAACCCTATTCAGTACTCTACAATCCGACGACAGAGAACCCAGAACTCACAACTGATTCAGCAATTCAATCCAATCATGCTTAACCACAGTCCAGTCAAAAGCCTCCACCTTCTCCCTGGCGGCAAGGCTAATCTTTTGAGCCTCTTCAGGGTTTTGGATTAGGAAATTAATCTCATCAAGCAGGGAACTAACTTCTCCGGGGGGGACCAGCAGACCTGTTTTGCCATTCTCTATGAGATATGGCATTCCTCCTACATTAGTTGAAACAACCGTTAGGCCCAGGGTCATGGCTTCGATCACGCTTACGGGGGTGTTGTCAATATCGGTAGTGTTGAGGAAAATATCGTAGTCACCTGAAAGCTCTATCCACTCCTCCTTGCTTAAAAGGCCGGAGAAAGTTACAGGAAGATTTTTCTTCCGTGCGTAATCCTTACATTCTTCAAGAGATTCATCCTTTAGTGGCCCTACCATGCAAAGTTTTGCTTCAGGATGGTTTTTCAATAGCCCTTCCAGCACTTTCAGAGCAAGAAGCGGGTTATAGATTTTGGCGAAAGAACGTACCCAAAGTAGTCGGGGCCGGGGATTCTCTCGCAGTTTAAATTCATAAGCTTCCAACTGTACCGGGTTAGGAATAAAACGGGTATTGTTTACTCCGGCCTGCTGCAGGATTTCCTGTATATATAAGGAAGGACAGATATTAAAACGAGCATTACTAAAGAGATTCCGAGTAATTTCAGGTTGTGATTTAAGTCTGTTAGGTAGGTCGCCTCCATGGAGCAAGAGAATATAATCCAAAGAAAGCATTCTGCATAATTGAGCGCAGAGCACTGCATACCAGAAGTTACGGGTGCTGTAGGTATCGATCAGCACGGCATCGGTACTTTTATGATGCCGAAGAATTGTGGTTAGCATCGCGCTTAACCGAAGTAGCTCATTTTTCCTGGAAGAAGCAGTATGAACAGTAAAACCTTCAGTTCTTAAAAGTGGAGCAAGTATATCTATAGAAGTCGGTGTCCCGCCACGGACTTTGAGTTGATTACCTATGTACACCAGGTTTTTCATTTTTAAGGTTCAAGGTTCCCGATTCAAGATTCAAGATTCAAGATTCAAGATTCAAGATTTACAATAAGTTTAAACATAGTCAACCTATATCAGGGACGTCATTCAAAAAAATTGAACGATAAACTTTGAACGTTGAACGTTAAACTATCCAAGTACTTCATTCCAATCCTTTTTAACCAGCTCCCAGTCAAAATTCTCTACTTTTTTCCGGGCCGTTTTGCACATCGCTGCTGCTTTTTCCTGGTCTGAGATTAAATATTCCAGGGCACGGGCCATAGCCGGGGCATCGCTTTCAGGAACAAGAACCCCGTCTTCTCCATCCTTTACCAGAATGGGCATGCCACCTACATCGGTAGAAACAATGCCAAGACCCAGACTCATCGCCTCGATCACGCTGATGGGAGTGTTGTCTATAGTGGTGGTATTGATGAAAAAATCGTAGTCTTGTGAGAGCTTAGCCCATTTCTTTTTTGAAAGTTTGCCCGGAAATTTCACTTTTAACTTATGCTTTCGGGCAAAGTTTTTACATAATTTCAGGCTACCGTCCTTATCGGGACCTACCATGCACATTTCGGCATCAGGATGTTTTTCCTGAAGAATTTTCAGCATGTGTAAGGCCATCAAAGGGTTATAGCGTTTCTGAAACCTTCGCACCCAAAGCAATTTCGGTCCGAGTTTCCTCCGCTCTTTAAAAGGGTAATTTTTAAGCTGGATAGCGTTAGGAATGAGCTTTATGTTCTCAAAGCCTGCAGCCTTAAAAATATCATAGAGAAAGCGGGAAGGCGCGATATTTATCTTCGCCTTTCCGAAGAGACTGCGGCTATAAGACGGCGAAGCATTTAAGCGTTCGGGAAGGTTTCCGCCGTGCAGGATAGGGATGTAATCCAGATTATAGGCCTGACAGGTTTTGGCCACCAGGTAAGCATAATAAAAATTCATAGCCCCGTAAGTATCGATGAGGACCACATCGGTTTTTTTATGATAACGGATGATCAGGCCTAGCATTTCCAACAGCCTAAAAGCCTTGTTATTACGGGTCGAGGCGGTTTTCACCTTGTAGCCCTCTTTTCGCAGTACCTTGCTGAAGAAAGAGATATAAGTTGCCGTAAAGCTGTTAACGCGTAAGTCGTTTCCTATGTACAGGATCCTTTTTGTCATCTACTATATATAATAAAGCCAGGCCATAAACAAAGGCCGGCAGGGCTATCCGCATAGCCGAGTGATTTATGGTGA
>NZ_DATCSO010000091.1:0-8861 GCF_036568425.1 Salegentibacter sp.
TTTCGTCATTTTCGTGCTATTTAATATTATAAATTGGGGTTTCTAATTTTTCAAGGGCGCAAATATAAGAATTAAATCTCCAATATTTCAAGCCTAATTCATTAAATAATAACGGAATAAACTTTTAATATTGCAACCCGACAATAATTTCTATGGAATTTTCTAAAATACTGATTAATTGGTATTTAAATAACAGGCGCGATTTACCCTGGCGCAAAACTGCCAACCCTTACCATATATGGCTTAGCGAAATTATGCTGCAACAAACCAGGGTCGAGCAGGGATTACCTTATTATTTAAGCTTTGTAAAGGCTTTTCCTTCTGTTTTTGATCTCGCTGAAGCTTCCCAGGAAAAAGTGCTTAAACTCTGGCAGGGGTTAGGCTATTATTCCCGGGCTCGTAATCTTCATGAAACAGCCAAATATGTTGCTTTTAAGCTAAACGGGGTTTTCCCCGATAATTATAAAGACCTTAAAAAACTGAAAGGAGTTGGCGATTATACCGCCAGCGCCATTGCTTCCATTTGCTATAATGAAATAGTTCCCGTTGTTGATGGGAATGTCTATAGGGTGCTTTCCAGGTGTTTTGATGTTGAAACCCCGATAAATTCTACCGCTGGAGTTAAAGAATTTAAATTGCTGGCCTGGGAATTAATTGATAAAGAGCACCCTTCATTGTTCAACCAGGGCTTGATGGAATTTGGGGCCTTGCATTGTAAACCGCGTAACCCGCTTTGTAATACCTGTCCTTTTAATGATATCTGCCTGGCTTTAAAACACAATAAAATTAAAGAGTTGCCTGTTAAGCTTAAAAAAACAAAAGTAAAAAAGCGTTATTTCAATTATCTGGTTTTCTCTTCTGAAGAAAACAGAACCCTTCTTGAGAAGCGTAAAGGAAAAGGAATTTGGGAAGGCTTATATGAATTTCCGCTTATAGAGACCGCCGAGCCGCCAACTTCTGAAACATTTATTTCAGAAGAAGAGATTTTGGAAAAGACAGGTGCTATAGCAAGTGAGATTAGCTTATTTAATGAAAAACCCGTAGTGCATAAACTTTCTCATCAACATATTTATACGCATTTCTGGATGGTAAACTCGGGAACTTTATTAAATGGTATTCCTGTAGGCGAAGTTAAAAAATATCCCGTTCCGGTTTTAATCCAGAATTTCCTCGAGGAATCGGGCTTTGAGGAATACTGATATAGAGATATGGAAACTTTTATTTCAATCAATTTTAGTCTGCTCGAATTTTTTGAGTATTTTAGAATAAATTTAAACTGAGCAAACCCTCTAAATGAGGTTCAAATAAAACTTAAAAAAATGACTGGTACGCTAAACAAAGTAATGCTGATAGGGCATACGGGAGATGATGTGAAAATGCATTATTTTGAGGGGGGAAATTCGCTTGGGCGCTTTCCACTGGCTACAAATGAGTCTTACACCAATAAAACCACAGGGGAGCGGGTTACCAATACCGAGTGGCATAATATTGTGGTGCGTAATAAGGCTGCAGAGATTTGTGAGAAATATCTTAAAAAAGGTGATAAGGTTTATATTGAAGGTAGATTAAAGACCCGCAAATGGCAGGATGACCAAGGGAACGATAAGTATTCAACTGAGATTCACTGTACAGAATTTACTTTTTTAACTCCCAAGGATCAGGCTGGAGGAAGTGCCTCTCAGGAAACTCAGACACAAAAACCACAAAGCCAACCAAAAAATGATAGCTTTGCACAGGAAGAAGATGAAGATGATCTTCCCTTTTAAGTTTAACTAAAACCATAACATTTGGACTCAGAACCTCCCAGTTTAATTCTGTTTTGGGCCACTATAGACTTCACCCAGATAATTAGCTTGATTATCTTATTGCTTTTACTGCTTTGTTCTGCCCTTATCTCAGGAGCCGAGGTGGCATTCTTTTCCCTCACCCCGGCCGATGTGATTACCGATGATGGAAAGAGAAGCAAGGCACAGCAAATTGTAGTAAAACTCTTAGATAAGCCAAAGAAACTGCTAGCCACAATTCTGGTAGCTAATAATTTTATAAATATTGCTATCGTTCTGCTTTTTGATACGCTCACCGATGAGCTCTTCGGAATGATAAGAACCGTTTTCTGGGGTGTGGATTTTAAACTTATTATAGAGGTGGGAGTAGTAGCCTTCCTTATCCTTCTTTTTGGAGAGATTTTGCCAAAGGTTTATGCCAGCAGAAATAAAGTGGAGTTTTCAAATTTTATGGCTCAGCCGCTTAATTTTCTTGATAGTTTCTTCTCTCCTCTTAGTACGCCTATGCGTTCGGTTACTTTGTTTATTCACGATAAACTCGGAAAACAACGTTCCTTTTTGAATGTAGACCATCTCTCGCAGGCGCTGGATCTTACCAGTGATGAAGGAACCAGCAAGGAAGAGCAAAAAATCCTTAAGGGGATTGTTTCTTTTGGGAATACCGATACCAAACAGGTAATGCGGCCCAGGATGGATATTTTTGCGCTCAACGAAAATCTAAATTATAAGGAGATCATTCCTGAAATTATCAAAAACGGTTATTCCCGAATTCCTGTGTACAAAGAAAATATAGATAATATTATCGGGATCCTATACGTGAAAGACCTTCTACCTTATATTGAGGAAAATAAATTTGAATGGACCGGGTTGTTGCGGGAACCCTATTTTGTTCCGGAGAATAAAAAACTTGACGACCTTCTCAACGATTTTAAGGATAAGAAAAACCACCTGGCAATTGTTGTAGATGAATATGGTGGAACCAGTGGATTGATCTCTCTGGAAGATATAATTGAGGAGATCGTTGGGGATATTAGTGACGAGTTTGATGATGAAGATCTTATTTTCTCAAAATTGGATGAACATAATTTTATTTTTGAGGGGAAAACGCCGTTAAAGGATTTCTATAAAATTATTAAGCTGGAGGAGACGGAAGCTTTTGAAGAAAAAAAGGGTGAAGCCGAAACCCTGGCAGGCTTTCTTCTGGAGATATCGGCCGGTTTTCCGAAAAAAAATGATGATATCTTTTTCCTGAATTATACTTTTACCGTTGAAGCAGTAGACGATAAAAGGATAAAACAGATCAAGCTTAGTATAATGCCTGTATGAGATTAGCCGTTAAAATAATGATCTTAGTGTTAATGTTCTCTTCCTGTGGGAGTGATGAGGCGAGACCAAAACCCAGGGCTTTCCTGGCCCTGGATTATACAGAGGCGGTTTACTCCCCCATAAATCTTGATTGTCCTTACAATTTCGAAAAGAATCAAAAAGCTATTATTACTCCCTCGCGAAATAATATTCCCTGCTGGATAAATCTGGAATATAGAGATATGGATGGAATGATTTTTATTACTTATCAACCGGTTAGGAACAATTTGGATTCTTTATTGAAAGATGCTCAAAATCTGCCCTTGCAGCACACCATAAAGGCCGATGTTATTGAAGGTGATATGTATACCAATGCGCTTCACGACACTTATGGGATGTTTTATGAAATTGAAGGGGATGCAGCTTCCCAGGCTCAGTTTTACCTAACCGACAGTGTTGAACATTTTCTTACCGGATCGATTTACTTCAACCGCCAACCAAATTTTGATTCCATTGTTCCTGCTGCCGATTATCTAAAAAAGGACATGAAGCATTTGATGGAAAGTCTACGCTGGCAGGAGAAAAAGTAAGAGAAAAGTTGTTTTGCATGATTTTATATCGATTTTTGCCACTGAAAAAGCAAAAATTATATGCCACTACAAAAACTGAAATGGATCTATCTTTTCCTGCTTTCTTTAGTTTGGGGGAGTTCTTTTATCCTGATTAAAAAAGGTCTTGTTGGTCTTTCTGCGACCGAAGTTGGTTCCTTTAGAATAATTTTTGCAGCCCTCTTCCTTATCCTTGTTGGGTTCAAAAGTCTGCTTAAGCTTACCTCCGGTCAATGGAAGTGGATTATAATTTCGGGATTCCTGGGATCATTTTTCCCGGTTTATTTGTTCGCCTTTGCTGAAACCGAGATAGACAGTGCTATTGCTTCAATATTGAATGCTACCACCCCAATTTTAACACTTGTTTTCGGGGCGTTCTTTTTTAGAGCAGTATTCACACAAAATAAACTTATTGGGGTTGGAATTGGCCTGTTAGGGGCAATTGGGTTAATTCTTAGTGGATCCAAAATAAATCCAGATCAAAATTACCTGTATTCCCTGTTGGTGGTGATGGCTGCCGGGTGCTATGCGATAAACGTGAACATTCTTAAAACAAAAATGAGCGACATTTCACCACTTGCAATCGCAGCCGGGAACTTTACTGTGCTTCTCATTCCTGCAATTGGCATTCTTGCTTTATCTGGTTTTTTCCAGAAGGATTTAACAGCTGAAATTCAAATGTCTGTAGGCTATGTAGCGGTTCTGGGAATAATTGGTACCGGGATAGCAATGATTGTTTTCAATAAGCTCGTGCAGATATCCGATCCCGTTTTCACCACTTCTGTGACTTATACAATTCCTGTGGTAGCTCTTGGTTGGGGAATTTTGGATGGGGAGGTTTTTAGCTTCTGGCAATTGTTCTCTGCCATGGTTATTTTAGCAGGAGTTTTTATAGTGAACAGGTCTAAAAAAATTTTCAGCAAATTCAGAAAGCAAGCGATATAAAAAGAGAAAACCGACCCTTAAGCCGGTTTTCTCACCCTCTAACATTAATAAAAAAGACTATTCTTCAAAATCTTCGGCTGTTACCCCTTCATTTATCAGGATTTCAGTCACATTAAATTCAAAAGTTTGTGGTTCCGCGGCCTGGGTCATTTTGAAAGGAAATTTCACGCCTTCTACCTCCTTGTAGTCACTGTATCCAGTTGGGATATTCATGGTTCGCCCTCCCTGAGATATAGTTTGTACCGTTTGCATTTTTAGGCCGCTATCTACGCTGTAATAAGCTTTATGATTTTCGCTTAAGGCAATAACGTAAGCATCAGTGCCTTCCAGGCTTTCAATTCCTTCCAGAGTAGCATTGCCTACTTCAAGTTCTGGAAATGGATTGGCGTCGATTTTTGCAGCTTTGATCTGGTCTTCGTTGTAAGGAATTTTTTGCCCCTGCGCCACTACAAAGCCAGTTTCGCCATTAAATACCTGCTTGCTCATCACATTTCCGCCAACCGAAACTTCCTGGTTTAACTTGCCATCCATAGTTCTTTTCATACTTAGATTCAAAACCATTCCCTGTACGGTAGCTTCAGCGATCATTGCTATGCTTTCTATTTCTTCCAAGGCGTCACGTCCACCGATGGCTTCAATATAATCTCCGTAAACTTTTTCTACGGTAACAGAAGCATCAATTTCTTTTGGTTGAGGTTTTTCAACTTCCTCTCCAAGTTTGTTGTAATACTTAACCGGAAGCGTTTTTCCGTTAAATTCAATCTTTTCAAGATTTTCAGCAATTTCTGAAGCTTTTCCGGCAACAACAATTCTCATATTATCGGTTTGATAATATTTGTTGGCTACACGCTGAATATCTTCTGCAGTTACTGCATTGATTTTTTGAAGGAAAGTTTCGTAGAAATCTTCGGATAGATCATTGGTTTTTATATTAAGTGCATAATTGGCGATGGTAGATGGTTGTTCCAGCCTTAGTACGAAATCACCGGCAAATTTACTTTTTGCATTTTCCAGCATTTCAGCATCTACCGGTTCGGTTTTAATTCTTCTAATCTCTTTTAAAGACTCTACAATTGCACTATCGGTTACTGCGTTTCTAACACTTGCCTGGGCCACAAATCTTGAAGCATACTTATCGGCTCCTGTATTTGTTCTTGCTCCATAGGTATAACCTTTGTCTTCTCTAAGGTTCATGTTAAGATAACTACCAAAACTACCGCCAAGAATCTGGTTTGCAACTAAAACCGGGAAGTAATCTTCGTCTGACATTTTAAGGTCTATTGTGTTCTGTAGTCTTAGTTCACTCTGAACAGCGTTAGGCATATCAATTAAGTTGATTTGTGTTTCATCAACATTAATTACCTTAGGTAACTCCTGCTCCTTTGGAGCACCTGCTTTCCAGTTTCCAAAATTCTTCTCAGCTAATTTCTTTACGTCAGAAGTTTTGACATCACCAACTACTACAAGGTAAGCATTGGCAGGTTTAAAATAGCTATCGTAAAATTCTTCGACATCTTTTAAAGACACTTTCTCGGTATTTTCTACGGTAGCAAATTCTCCATAAGGATGATTGGTTCCATAAGCTAAAGCTGAGCTCACCCGGCTTGCGATAGAGCCTACATCTTTATTTATGGACTTTAAGCTTTCAATTTGCTTGTTCTTCTCTGCATCAAACTCTTCCTGGGTGAATTTTGGTCTTAAAGCTCCTTCGGCCATAAGCTCCATAACTCTTGGGAAAAATTTAGAAAGAGAGCTCGCATATGCACTTTCTGATCCTAAATTAATATTAGCTCCTAAAAAGTCTATCTCTTCGTTAAATTGGTCTTTAGACATATTCTCTGTTCCTGTCCCCATTAATGAAGCAACAAGAGAAGAGGTTGCCGGCTTTTCTTCTGTGTGAGGCTTATTGTCAATAATTAAAGAAGCAGAAACCCTTGGTAATTTATGGTTTTCTACTACTAAAACTTTTAAGCCATTGTCTAATGTGAATTCATCTGGTTGGCCAAGATTGATCTTTGGCGCCGGTCCTGGTGTCGGTTGTTTGGTGCGGTCTACCTGTGCAATTGCCGCTGTGGTCAAAAAACAGGCGATAAATAATGTAAGTATATTGAATTTCATTCTTTTTATTTTTTAGGTTGTTCCTTGTCGCTTGCTGGAAGGTAATCTAATTCTAAACGTTGGTTCTCATTAAGATATTCGTTGGCAACTCTTTTAATATCTTCTCTTGTAATGTTTCTATAGATTTCAATTTCTTCATTAATAAGGTCGGTATCTCCATAAAGAACATTGTATGTTGCAAGTGATGAAGCGATTCCCTGAATACTGCTGTTAGAATTTACAAAACGGTTCTCAAACTTATTCTGAAGTTTTTGATATTCCTTTTCTGAGATCAACTCGTTTTGAAGTTTGTAAATCTCTTCGTCCATAGAAGTTGCAAGAGTATCCAGAGGAGTATCTCCTAAAGCAAGAGCACCCATTACGTAAGTTCCGTAATCTTCCTGAGATCTTGGGAAAGCTAATACCTGAAGTGCGGTTTTTTCTTCGTCTACCATTTTCTTATACATTCTGGAGCTTCTCCCGTCTGTAAGTATAGAAGATATCATATCTAAAATATAAGCATCTCTCTCTAACATAGATGGTGTACGGTAAACAAATAACTTTGCGGGGATTTGTATGTTGCTGTCGTATTCTGTGGCAGTTATAGTTTCAGTAATTGGTTCTTCTTCAATCGAAACTCTTACTACTTCATTTCCTTTAGGAACTTCAGCAAAATACTTCTCAATCATCTCTTTGGTTTCTTCGGTTTCTATATCACCGGCAACAACTAAAGTGGCATTGTTTGGTCCGTAATATTTATCAAAGAAAGCTTTGAATTCAGAAAGCTCGGCGGCGTCAAGATCTTCCATCGTGCCAATCACCGAGTTTTTGTAAGGATGTTTGTCAAAAACATATTTATTGATACCGGTGGAATAGATAATCTTCCCGTAAGGTGCATTGTCAATACGAGAGCGCTTTTCTTCCTTTACTACTTCGTTTTGAGTTTCTACTCCAACCTCGTTAATAACCGGGTGTAGCATTCTTTCAGATTCCATCCATAAACCAAGTTCAAGGTTGTTAGAAGGAAAGGTTTCGTAATAATAAGTACGATCTTGCGTGGTATTCGCATTATTGCTGCCACCATTAGCGGCTACAATGTCAAACCATTTTCCGCGCTCAATGTTTTCGGTGCCTTCAAATAGAAGGTGTTCAAAGAAGTGAGCAAAGCCAGAGCGGCCTTCTTCCTCATCCTTAGCACCTACATGATACATTACTCCAACTGTGACTACGGGAGCTGTATTGTCCTGATGTAATATTACGTGTAATCCGTTGTCCAGGTCGTATTCGGTGAATTCTACCTCCTGAGCAACACCTGCCGCGCTAACCAATAGGGCGAAGGCAGTAAGCTTAATTTTGTTAAACATGTTTAGATGGTTTTTTATTAATGTACAGGTATAAGTATTAGAAAATGTAGATTTGTTACAGAAATTGAATAATAATTAAAGTAATTATATTCAAATCACGCTAGTTCCAAAATTAACAAGGTATTAAGGCAGAAACCGGTAGTTTTTTAAGAAATTTACTAGCGTAAATTCAAAAAACAACTATGAAAAAATTCAGTATTCCAATAAAACATGGAGTAGCCGTAGCTGCAGGGCTAATTGCTTATTTTTTAATTCTCTCATTATTCGGAGCTCATAAATATCCAATTTACAGTTTATTCAATGGGGTGATTATGGCTTTCGGAATGTGGGAAGCAATTAAGTACTACAGGCTTTCTGCAGGAAATAAATTTAAGTATCAAAAAGGTTTTATGACCGGGCTCTTAACCGGCTTTAACGCAACTATTATATTCACAATATTCTTTGGGATTTACGCTACTGAGATCGATCCTGGATTTAAGGATGAAATAGTGACTATGTGGGTTGACGATTGGTTTATAAGTATTGGGATGCTACTCTTTACCGTGGCCTTAATGGGATTTGCAACCAGTATCGTTCTTACCCTAACCTTTATGCAACTCAAGAAAGACTCCTGGAATACCAAAGAAGGAAAAAAGCATACCTATTAAAAACTTTAGAAGAGTTTGTGAATTAATTAATTAGAAGTATATTTGCACCCGCTTGCTAAAAAGCAGGCGTTTGTAAAGCATAAATCTAATAAAAACACTATGTACGCAATT